>QNAV01000044.1:0-7927 GCA_003641585.1 Thermotoga sp.
CTTCTATATTCATGTGAAAAGTATCGAGAAGAAGTCCAACATTCTGACAATCGACGTCTTTCAAGAATTTCAATGTTTCTTCAACTGTGTTCATGTTATCACACTCATACCTGTTTATTGGTTCTACAACGAGTTTGACATCTCTTTCTTTGGCATAAGAGCAGAGTTCTTTAACTGATTCCACGAGCTTTCCGTAAGCCTTTTCTCTCTCCTTTCCGAAAAAGCCTCTTATCAAACCTATTATCACGTGCCCTCCTACACTCTTTGCAAAATCTATGTGCTTCTTCAACCTTTCAATCGCTCTCTTTCTCACTTCTTCATCCAGGCTTGAAAGACTGAGTTTATCTGCAAGAAAAGCTTGTCCTGTACCTATCGCTGAAACCTTCATGGCCTCTTTTTCCAAGAGATCCATCAAAGTTTTCACATCGACACTCTCAGGATCTCTTATCGCGATTTCGACGGCGTCATACCCTAATTCTCTCGCCATCTTAACACCTTTCATGAGATCACCTTTGAAAGCGAGTGCGTCGAAGGAAGCATCCGTCGTTGATATAACCAGTGAATATTTCATTCTTCCACCTCCTTATTTGGTAACCCCGGCTGCTGCAGCTATTATATCCATCACTTTCTCAGGGGTGACATCTTTCTTATCGTAATCACCGATCTTTTCACCTTTTTCCAGAAGGACCAATCTATCAGCCACTTCGTAAACATGATATATGTTGTGGGTTATGAATATCACTGAAATTCCTCGTTTTTTGGCTTCCAATATGTGCTCGAGAACTTTCCTCGTCTCTCCAACCGAAAGAGAAGCAGTCGGCTCATCCAGTATGAGAAGTTTTGCACCAAAGTGAATGGCTCTTGCTATCGCAACTGCCTGTCTTTCTCCCCCAGAGAGAAACGCGACCGTCTCATCAGCTGATCTTATGAATATCCCAATGTCCCTTAGGACTTCCCTTGCGATTTTTTTCATCTTCCCAACATCGAGAATTTTCACAGGCCCGATTTTTCGGATGATCTCTCTTCCAAGGAAGAAATTTCTCCAGATGGGCATCAAATTGACGAGTGCAAGATCTTGGTAAACCGTCTCTATTCCCACTTTTCTGGAATCCCAGGGGGATTTGAAGAAAACTCTTTTACCCTCGAAATATATCTCTCCCTCATCTGGTTGATGGTACCCAACGAGAATCTTAATGAGCGTTGATTTTCCAGCCCCGTTATCTCCTAAAAGCCCCACTATCTCCTGCTTTCTCACATGAAAATCGACACCTTTTAAAGCTTGGACTCTTCCAAAACTCTTCTTTATTCCTCTCATCTCAACAAGATATTCACTCATCCCGCCACCTTCTTTCTTATCCTCGCGTTTATTATTGCTGCTATAACGAGAATAACTCCTATGAAAGCTCTGTACCAGTAAGCGGGAGCGCCTGCAAGAACAAGGCCACTTCTCACCATACCTATCATGAAGGCACCTATGAAAGTTCCTAAGATACTTCCGTAACCACCTGTTAAGAGTGATCCTCCAATAACTGCTGAAGCTATGGCTTCAAGTTCCATACCCTGCCCAAGGGTTGGATCTATAATTTTGAACCTTCCAAAAGTGGTTATGCCGGCTATTCCAGCAAGAAGGCCGCTCATCACGAAATTTACAAGCTTCACTCTCTCGGTCGGTATACCCAGGGCTTTGGCGGCGCCAGGATTTCCTCCCGTCGCAAAGACCCAGTTTCCATAGGTCGTTCTCTCAAGAATGAGGCCAAAAATGATGGCAAGAACGATAAACCAGGCACCAGAGTATCTCAAATCCCCTGCGAGTCTCCCTCCGAAGAACTTCAAAATTTTGCTGCTTCTTTCGAGTATTATGGGAAATCCTCCGGTGACAGCTAGAAGAATCCCCCTCCAGAACATCATCGTTCCAAGCGTTGTTATGAAAGATGGAATGCCAGTTTTGAGGGTTACAAAACCATTCAGAAGGCCAATACCTATACCTGCAAGCAGAGATACCAAAAGAGAAAGACCACTCGGTACACCATGATTCATCATTATAGCCATTATCATGGGAACAACAGCGTAAGTCGAACCAACGGAAAGGTCGAATTCACCTGAGATCATCAGCATCGTTATTCCAATGGCAACTATTCCAAGCTCTGAAGCCATTGTGAAGGTGGATGCTAGGTTTTCAATACTGAGAAATCTTTCCGATATGAACATGAAAAGCACGAAGAAAACACCCACTCCAACGATGGCACCAAGCTCCTTGAGCCTCAGTATCTTCATCAAGAAGCTTTCAGCCTCTATCTTTTCAGCCTCCACTTGCAATCCCTCCGATTTAAAAGGGGGAGGAGAGCCTCCCCCTTTTCTTCATCTGTATCCCATTTTCACGGTCTTCTCAACGATTTCAACGTTGGACTTATCGACGATGGAAGGTCCTGTTAGAACCTTCTCATGTGGTATGAGACCGTACTCTTTGTAGAGGTACAGGAATACAACGGGAAGGTATCCCTGAAGGTACTGTTGCTGGTCTATGGTGAACATCACGATCCCTTTCTTTATGGCATCCGTTATCTTCGTTGTTAGGTCTATAGCCCCTATCTTAACTTTCCCCACCAATCCTTCCTCTTCAACTAGCTGTATGGCAGGATGTGCCCCAAGAGGCCCTAGAGTGAATATCGCGTCGGTATCTGGATGCTTCATGAGGTAGCTCTTCATTATTGTCAGAGCTTTCGTTGGATCTGTGGTTATGTCCAGTTTCTCAACGGGTATGTTTTTCTTAGAAAGAACGTCTATTATACCCTTGGCCCTTGCTTCCAATCCCACATGACCTGGCTCATGAATCGCAACGACGGCTCTCTTCGGTGTGAATTCCTGAAGCATTCTTCTTGCAGCGTAGACTCCAGCTAGATACTCATCCATACCAACGTAAACGAGGTAGGGTATAGCCTCTTCGGGAGGCCTTGTGTCCGGTACGTTTATTGCGACAACAGGTATTCCCATCTTTATAGCTTTTCTCAGTGGTTCATCAAGAGCAACGGGATTTGTTATCGTGACGATAAGACCGTCTGGTTTTCTGGCGATGGCACTGTTCACAAGGTCGATGAATTCTTTCAATGAGTACTTCTCAGGACCCAGGTAGATCGCTTCAACTCCGTATTTCTCAGCCGCATCCTTCATACCTTTCATGACGACTCCCCAGAATGGATCTGCAGGACCTCCATGAGACACCAGGTAGAACGTGTACTTGGAAAATCCAAGTATTGCGACGATCAAAAGTATCACGAGGAAAAACTTTCTCATAAGGCATCCCCCCTCAGATGGACTATCCGGCGCGAGCGCGCCGGATTTTCATCACCAGAGATTTCCAATTGTATATATGTTTCTCCACCCCTCAGATAAAGGTTCCTTCAACACTGCCTCTACTTCTTCTTTCGGCTTTTGTGTCATCTTCTCTATCGGTGGGAGTTTTCCTGGCGGGAATCTATCCATTATATCTCTGACGAGTTTCTCGAGGTAATCGAGGAGAGCCTCCACTCCTTCTTTAGCTTTGCTCGCATCGGCAAGGGTTGCTTTCCCCACGACTCCTTCAGGATACGCTGAAACTTCGATCGGTCCTCCCCCAACATGACCGTACCATGCTATGGGCCTGTGGAGAAGATTCCCCGCTTTGTCTATATGCCCTTCAGGTAAGAAACCCTGAGGTTGAGTATCGACTGCCCATTCTTGATGAACAAATTCTGGGAACAGTGCGAGACTCCATGAAGTTTCCACTTCGTCTGCGTGAATGAAGGGTGTTTCGTATGGCCCACCTTCTTCTTTGGTCTTGAATTTATCCTGGATAGCGTGGTACCAGTTCAGATTTATTATTATCGCTGGTACCTGGAAAATCTTGGCAAATTTGTGTATAGCTACCGGTATGACGAACTCCTGACCATGTCCGTTGAGCAGTATTTGCTTTCTGAAACCCGTGTTCCAGAAACCGGCTATAACACTTACAAGATAATCTATGAAAGCTTCGTCCTTTACAGGAACGGTTCCTGGCATTCCTATATGATGATACGGATGGTAACCGTACCATATGGGTTCTGCAACGGTACACCCTGTCTTCAAGGCGACCTGTTCTGCCATCCTCGTCACAAGGAAGGTATCTTCTCCAGTTGGAGCGTTGGGGCCATGATTTTCGGTACTTCCAACAGGTATTATTATGAGATCACATTTTTTCAGTCTCTCCTTTATCTCCTTCATCGTCATGGTCTGGTAGTAAATTCCCGTTGGTTTTTCCATGTGTCCTCCTTCAGGTGGAATCTTCCATTTTCCCATCCCTTATCACCTCCCGAAAAACACGTGAGGATCTCCTCTCTCCACTGACTTGTAACACGCATCCACTATTTCTATGGCTCTAGCACCATCGTGAACTGTAACTGGGGGCGTTCTTCCTTCTTTAACACAATCGATGAATATGTTGTCCTCCTCAACGTATCCCCATTTATCCTTGAAATCGACCTTCATGAAATCTCTTATCTCAACTTCTGAATTCAATCCTTTGCTGTAATAAACCTTTTCCATCTCATCGTTTGAAAGCATAACGTGATCTCCGTAAACTTCAACTCTCTCGAAGGGTATCATCCAGCTGGTGTGAGCACTCGATGTGAAGGTTCCTATGACACCACTTTTTGTTTTCATGAGGATTGCCCAATCGTCCAAATCGTCGTAGACACTCTTTTTAGCAAAAACGTACATCTCTTCAAGATCTCCGAACAGAAATCTCACCATATCGAAAAGGTGAAGAGTCGTTTCGAAGAGAAATCCACCGGTGTACTTCCTGTCAGAAACCCATGGAGGATTCTTGAGCTCTCCCCTGTTCATCTTTATCTGAAAAGAGTAAGGTGTCACCTCTCCCTTCTCTATCTTCTCTTTCATGAATTTGTAAACGTACGCGAACCTTCTATTATGCCCAACCTGGAAGGTGACACCCTTTTCTTCAACGAGTTTTTCAAGGGCTTTGGCTTCTTCGTAGTTGATTGTCATTGGTTTTTCACAGAACACGGAAAAACCGAGCTCAACAGCTTCTGAAGCATATAGAAAGTGCGTGAAGTTGGGAGAGGTTATATAAACAGCATCTATTCCTGCGTCCTTCATATCTTTTAATTTTTCGAAAACCTTCGCTCCATACTTTTCAGAAACGCTCTTTGCCCTGTTTTCATCTGGCTCGATTATTCCAGCTATTTCCACGTCATCACGACTGCTCAGTATCTCCATATGAATCCCCGCTATGAATCCCCCACCAACAAAGCCAACTCTGACTTTATCCATACAAACCACCTCACGGATTGAGCATCGTGACTTTCACCAAGGATTTATCAGTCTGAAGCCTCTTTATGTATTCTGGAACTTCTTCGAGGGCGATCGTTTTCGATATGATCTTGGTCATGTCCATACCAGAAGCCATGAGGCTTATAACCCTTGGGAAAGTACCGTGCCCGGAATGTCCTTGAGATCCCACAATTCTTGCTCTTCTAACCTGGAAAACCTCTCCTGTTAAAGGTATCTTGACATCTGCTCTTGCGACTATGACAACCGTTGCGTTTATCCCCCTTGCTTTCCATATGACTTTTTCAAGGTCGGGCCATATTATCTGAGGAACACCCGTTGCTTCCAGGTAGAGCTTTGCACCCCATCCGCGAGTATATTCAAGGACGGCTTCAACGAAATCTTCCTTTGTGGGGTCTATAACGTGGTCTGCTCCCAGCTCAAGTGCTATCTTCCTCCTCACCTCCGAGGGTTCGGAAAGTATCACTTTTGCAGCTCCTGCATGTTTCAGAACGGCTACTGCTGCAAGACCGATTGGTCCTCCTCCAAGGATCACCACGTAGTCTCCAGGCCTTATACCTTCCCCTCTCTCTATAACGGCGTTGTATGCAACCGATGTTGGTTCCACAAGGCTTCCTGCCATGAAGAGTTTGTCACCTTCGTACACACCTTCCAGTTCTTTCAGACTCCACAAGTATTTTGCATCGACTTTTATGTATCTTGCAAAAGCCCCATCGACGTTGAACCCAAGCTCGTTCAGGTTCTCACAGTGATTTGGGAAACCATCTGCACAATGCCTACAGTAACCACACCACAGCATCTCCTCAGAGGTTACAGGTTCTCCCACTTCAAATTTCTTGTTCGTCCTTCTGTTTATGGCTTCTGATCCAACCTCCACAACCTCTCCCGAGAACTCATGGCCTAAAGTCACAGGAAATCCCGTAAGACCAGGATATAGCATGTAGCCATTCTCATCGGTTTGAGCCATATGAACATCGCTTCCACATATTCCACATGCTCTGACCTTTATGATGACTTCGGTGGGCTTTTCTATCTTCGGTTCGGGGACCTCCTCTATCACGACTCTGGGATTCCTCCACACTTTGCTGCCGAGCCATGTGAGTTTTCCCTCTATATCTTTGTCCCCGAGGACAAAATCTGGTTTTGGATCCCAGTCTGCGTGTAGTCTCACTGCCTTCATCGATTAACACCTCCCACTATTCTCTGAACTCGTTTTGAAAATACTATAAGTTTCCTCTCTTGTAAAACTCCACTTGGTGATTCATTCCCGAGATATTTACGATTATTAACGATTATGTTCTGATTTCTTTCGAATTCTTACGTTTATAAATGATATCTTCTTTGATAAAATCTACAAATGGATGATAAAATTTCATATGCGAAATGTTTTACAAAGGACCCTCTAGGGGGTGAAGAAAATGATCCTCAGCGAAAACATCATAAGTGTCGTTCACTTCATGGCCTTCCCAGGAAGGCAGAATACCGATTCCATGCTCAGGGGAGAACCCGATGAGAGGTACCTCATGAATTCGTTGAAGATAATAGCTGATGATCCCTATTTTAAAGGAATAGAGGTTACGAGGATAAAGGATCCAGCCCTCAGAAAGAAAGCGATAGATTTTTTATCCAAAACCGGTATGACCATCTTTTTTGGAGCTCAGCCTGTTCAACTTTTGAACGAAGAGAAATACGACCCGGCGGATATATCCTCCATAAATGAACTTGAAAGAAAAAATGCCGTTGATAGGCTGAAAAGAGCTCTAGAGGAAGCGTATCAATTCGGTGCGGTGTCCTTTGCCTTCATAAGTGGGAGGGATCAGGGACCCGATGTGAGGGAAACTGCAAAACTTGCACTCATAAGATCCATTGTGGAACTTGCAGAATACTCCAGAAGCTTGGCGAAAGAGTTCAAAAGAGAACCTATAAGGCTTGTTCTTGAGATGTTCGACAGGATAAACGATCCTAGAGGGAGATTCGCAAACCAACTCATCGGACCAACTTTCGAAGCTATAGAGGTAGCAAGAAGGATCAGAGACGAATACGAGATACCGGAATTCGGACTTCTCTACGATCTCTCTCACATGTACCTGTTGAGGAACTACTACATAAGGAAAAAGAAGGTTGATATAAAGATTGGAGAAGATGAGAACGTTCAGGAGATCAAGAACGTGGTTGTGGAAGAAGAGATCGAAGAACCTGAAGCTCCTGTTGTTCTCCAGTACCTGATGCCCTACCTCGTTCACGTTCACATAGGAAATTGTGTTCTCGATCCCAACGATCCAAGATATGGAGATTCTCATGCAAGTTTTGCTTATCCTGGTGGTGCCATGAAAGTCAGGGATGTTGCAAATTTTGTGAAAGCACTCCATGAAATGGGTTACAAAGGACCTATAGGCTTTGAGATAAGGCCGTACGATAGGGAAGGCAGTGTTCCTGTTCTGCAACATGCAAAAGCCTTCTTCGATGATGCGAGAACCTGGCAGGATGTTATATACGGAATAGGCGGGTTCAAATTCGCAACAAGGGAATATTTTCCGGAATGGGCGTTCTACAGGTTAACCGATATAAGAATAAATCATCCAGAGATAGCGATTGAGGAGTTGAA
>QNAV01000045.1:0-7779 GCA_003641585.1 Thermotoga sp.
ACATCCGCAACAGCGATTATCCTTGATGGAAGGGGAATCTCTTCCCCCTTCAATCCATCGGGATACCCTTTCCCATCCCATCTTTCATGATGATGCCTCACCCACTTTGCTTCTTTGAATCTGAACCTTCCGATCTCCTTCAGAATCGCTTCACCCTTTATAGGGTGTTCCTTCACTATCTCGAATTCTTCTTTCGTCAACGTTGTGGGTTTGTTCAGAACGTAATCGGGTATCCCAACCTTCCCTATATCGTGTAAAAGAGCTGCAGTATAAATCCTCTCGACGAGTTTTGATGGTAGATTCATTTTATGAGCGATCTTTCTTGCTATTTCCGCTACTCTCTCACTGTGACCCCTCGTGTAGAAATCCTTCTCTTCCAGACTCTTTGCAAGAGATCTCAGATTCTCTATCCTGAGGTCTTCATACTTTCGTTTGTAGCTGTTCCCTATCTGGATGGACAGAACGAGTGCAAGGGATAAGGGAATCGCAACGAAACCGATATAGAAGTAGGATATGTAAACAACGGCACAGACTGGAAGTAGAGTCATCATACTGAAAAAGGGCGTGGAGAAGGTTCTTGAGACAGCTTCCTTCAAGTTCGTGCTCGATGATAACCAGAGTATCGTTGCCATGAAAAAGGTGTTCAGAGACATGTAAACAAATGCGATCAGGAATATCACTGGTATGTTCCAAAGAGGATCACCAGTGGACAATGTTCTGAACAGGACTGAAGCAACGAAGGCTGAAAGCCCTATTTGGGAAGCATTGAAGATGAATTTTATAGGTGGAAGATTCTTTATTTTATATAACCTTGGGATCAGAACGGAAGTGGAAGCTATAAGCATCGTTTCAGCAGGGGAGAGAAGGGAAGATGCCAGGATGTTGACGATGATTCCTCCTGTGAGTTTTATGGAACTTCCCGAAAAATCCGCTATGGCAATTGTTATGATTTCAAATATTATCCCTGAAAAGAGTAATGTCAAAAAAATACTTGGAGATTTTACACCTTTGAACGAAAAAATAAAAAGAAAGAGGTAGATCAAGAAGATGAAGAGAACAAAGAGCTTTGTTTTTTTGTTCATCAAAAGACCTCCTCAGGAAAGGGGGCGGAGGTGTTCACCACCACTCCAGATTACCGACAGCAGAGAAGAGAAGTGTTAAAAGGCTTCCGAACATAACGATCAGTTTCCAGATTCTCCTCATCGTTATCCCCCCTTTCGTTGGTGAGTCTCACAGCTCCGCTAGTTGTTAGTTCTTCGCTATCCCCCGCTTCGCTTCTGAGGAAATACCGCCCCCTGGAATTTAATTTTATCATCTTCTAAAAATTGTTTCAATTATTTCTAGGATCTTATCAACTCCCTCTTTTGTAATAGCGGAATATGATATGAGAGTGTAATCTCCATATTTTTTTAGAACAGATCTGTGAACATTTATCATCTTCGCTCTCTCAGATTTTTTGACCCTGTCGATTTTGGTCAGGACAACAACGAACGGAACATCGAGATCTTTCATCCATGCTATCATCATTTCATCCGTTTCTTGTGGGGGTATCCTACCATCGATCAGAAGGAAAACCAGCTTCAACGACCATCTCCTTCTGAAATAATCCTCAATCAGCTCCTTCCAGCGTTTCTTTTCCTCTTTTGAAACCCTGGCGTATCCATAACCTGGTAGATCTACCATGTAAAAAGACGAATTCACAAGATAAAAATTTATGGATCTCGTCTTTCCAGGATGTTTACTCACGAACGCTATTTTCCTTCCAAACAACGTGTTCAAAAGTGTAGATTTTCCAACGTTGGATCTCCCAACAAAAGCAACTTCTCCTTTCAAAGGTGGGGGATACTTTCCAGGGTTGTATACCGTATCCACGAGCTCAACACTTTTTATGAACAAAATGGGATCCCCCCATCACATTTTGAGATAGGATCTGATAGATCCCATGTTCGATATGAACTGTTCCATATACGTTATGAGACCTGTCCTTGGATCAACGACACTTCTTATGAGTGGCATCGTTCTGTATTGGAGCTCTAAAGTTACACCGTTGTAGTCCCTCCCAACCACCACGAGTCTCAACCCTATCTGTTTCAAATCAAAGATAATGTCATTGCTCAGAAGCGCTGGATTCACATAGTGTGGCCCAATGTCTGGTACGCCTATGAGCTGTTGATTATGAACACCCTGGGAATACAAATCGTACTTCCCTCTGAAATACGCAACTCTCCCCTGCACATAACCCTGTGATATGGTGAGCTCTCCAAACTGCATCTCCATTCCCATATAGGATGTACTTAGAACCCAGTTATATGTTCCCTGGACCACTGGTGGGAAAGTACCCGATGGCGGTGGAAGATTCACGTACTCGTACCCAGCGTATTCCATGAAAAAGCTCGAATCGGGTGTTGCATACTGTGAGGATAAAATAACTCCTGTTTTCAAATCGTACTTTATGTAAACATTTTGATAGCTCCTCTGTCCAACTATTTTGATGTATATGTTTCCTGGTCCACCTTGAATTGTAACCCCCGAATTCTTCAGATTCCCCGCACTTCGAAGTAAAGCCTCTGCGTACTTTGGATTCACGTAAAAGATGCCGTCAGAGCTTCTTCCCAGTTCCTTCAAACCACTTTGAATGAGCATGCCGTCGTTTGAGAGAGATATCCAATCTCCCACTATCTTGTTGCTTGAGGTCTCCCAAACTATAAAGACACTCATCCCAGTGAAGGCACTGCTTTGATCTCCTAGCTTACTTCTTCCACCCACCTTGTAATAGACGACAAGGCCCCTTTTAAGCCAATCCGGCAGTTTGAAATTTCCAGGAATGGTTGGAAGCTTCAAAGGACCAGGTAGACCAACCTGCGGCTGTGATAAAGGGCCTTGCTGCGGCAATTGTTGCTGGGGCAGTTGTTGAGGAAACTGTTGTGGAATCTGTCCTGGCATGGTAGGGATACCAGGAATTGCCGGAAATCCAGGAACAGATGGTACCTGAGAGATCATGTAAACTGGTATGGTCAGGAAGATCAAGAACCATAAGTCCTTCATGCTCCCCACCCCAATACCACTCAACTTTGGTTACAGAATATTATAATGAAAAAAGCCCTGGTTTTAAAACCAGGGCTTTCAATTAATCCAAGA
This sequence comes from Thermotoga sp., assembly GCA_003641585.1. Taxonomy (GTDB): domain Bacteria; phylum Thermotogota; class Thermotogae; order Thermotogales; family Thermotogaceae; genus 4484-232. Next base: position 3,139 of record QNAV01000045.1, read on the forward strand.
GAACTCATTCTATGGGTCTGACATTTATGGCTTGTAATCCCTTGGACCCCTTCTGGACATCGAACTCGACTTTCTGATTCTCCTGGAGTGTTTTAAAACCATCCATCTGGATGGCGCTCCAATGAACGAAGATGTCTTCGCCATCCTCTCGGGTTATGAACCCAAAGCCCTTTCTTGAATCGAACCACTTCACTGTACCTCTCATAAAGCTTCTCCTCCTTTTGATCACTCCGCTGAAAGCGGGCATGTTTTTAATCTACACTCATTTCCACCAAAAGTCAAGCTATTTGAAACCTCCATTTTGAAAGTGTTTACGATGTTTCTTCATCATAAATTTTCCTAAAAGACATTTTGGGACTGAGAAGGTTTTAAAAAAAGGGTATAATTTCCTTATGGTGGTGGGAAGATGCCAAAAGTCGGTACTTCTTCGAAAATAATAACTTTATTTTCCAGTTTCATAATGGAACTTGCTAATGTAAAAAAGACCGAAGATGTAGGAGAAGCCCTGTTGAAACTGGTTAAGAAGCTCGTGGATTGTGAATGGATCCTTTTTCTATCCAAGGATAAGGAGATACTGCTTAAAGATCCGAAGGATATCGAAATAGACCTGAAAAAGCACGAAGACATGATAGATTGGTCCATGAAAACAAGTAACAGCACATTTCTGGATGACAGTGATGGGAAAGTTGGTTTGATACCTATGACAAAGAAAGGAGAGGCCTTCGGTGTCATAGCATTGCTCATAAGAGAGGAACCAACGCTGGAAGATATGGACACGTTGAGGGTGTTTTCATTTCTTTCTTCCGTCGTCCTTGAGAATTTGAAATTATATGAGGAATTGCTCGAGAAGAACAAACTGGTCGAAGAAACAAAAGAGTACTTGAAAAACATACTGGATACGTTCCCCGAGATGGTTTTCGTGTATTCCGATAGGGATGACATGGTATTCAAGAACAGAAGGTTCGAGGATGAAGCGGATGATGAAGATCTTATAAACGAGGCTGTGAAGATATCGAAACAGGTTATAGAAACTGGTATGAGAAGGATTGGAGAGTATGAGAAAAACGGTGTATTCTATTCCATAACGTCTGAACCACTGAAACATGAGAACGAAACACAAGCGGTTACAACCATCGTTAACGTGACCAGCACCAAGGAACTGGAAAGGTTGAAAGAGCTGGATAGGATGAAGATGGAATTCATATCAAATATATCTCATGAGTTGAGAACACCTCTTGCAGCGATAAAAGCTTATTCTGAAACTATTCTGACGAGTCTTAAGGATCTGGATACGGATACCTTGAAAGACTTCATGGATACGATCTACAACCAGAGCAGGCATCTTGAGGAACTGTTGAACGAGCTTCTGGATTTCTCGAGGATCGAGCAAAAAGCTCTGAAACTTGAAAAAATCATGGTGGATGTTGTGAATCTGTGCAGGGAAGCTGTGAACTCGATGATGGAATACGCAAGATCTAAAGGGGTGGAACTCTTCTTCGAGACAGATCTCGATTCTCTGGTGATGCTTGTTGATCCAAAAAGGTTGAAACAGGTTCTCTTCAATCTCATAAGCAACGGTGTGAAGTTTTCAAAGAAGGATTCGGAAGAAAAGTACGTAAAGGTTTCTCTATCCAAGGAAGACGGTGGGGTTCTCATAGTGGTTGAGGATAACGGTGTTGGTATTCCCGAAGACAAAAAGGATAGAATCTTCGAGAAATTCTACAGGATTGATTCTTCCTTGACATACGAGGTCTCAGGAACTGGCCTTGGGTTGACGATAACGAAAGAGATAGTGGAGCTTCACGGAGGGAGAATATGGGTCGAGAGTGAAGTTGGAAAGGGATCCAAATTTTTTGTGTGGATTCCTATAGAGAAGGTGCAAAATGATGGTGACGGTGGACAAGATTCTGGAGAAGGTTGAAGATCTTCCAAGTCCGGACTTTGTGGTTCAGAGGATCGTACAGGTTGCGTCAAATCCAAACGCCTCTGCCAAGGAAGTGTCGCAGGTCATATCAACTGACCCCAGTCTGAGTTCAAGGATTTTAAAGATAGCAAATTCCGCTTACTACGGTATACCAAGAAAAATATCCGTTTTGAGCGAAGCGGTTATGATACTGGGGTTCAAAACCGTAAGGAATCTCGCGTTGAGCGTCTTCACCTACGATAGATTCTTCAAAAAAATCGATGAAAAAAGTCCTATCGATAGGAAAAGATTGTGGAGGCACTTCGTCGTAACTGCGGTGATCGCAGAAACCTTGGCTTCAACGGTTGGATATCCTGTAAAAGAGGAGTTGTTCATAACAGGGCTTCTTCACGATATCGGTAAGATCGTATACGATGTGATAACTCCAAGGATCCTGGTGAGTGCTTACGAAGTGGCCTCCAGAATGAAGAAGACGTTCACAGATGTGGAGAGCGATCTTGGAATACCCCATCATGGTATAATCGGGGCAAAACTCCTGGAAAAGTGGAATTTTCCGGATCTCATAATAACGACCGTCGAGAACCACCATAACCCTTCTTCCGCGAGAGAGAGTGTGTATTCGGAAATAGTGTCCATGGTTCATATATCGGATGTCCTTGCAAACCTCCTGTATCCAGGAGATTCTCTTTCCTTCGGTGATCCTCACCTCGATCCTGAAGCCCTCAACGATATATCCATAAAACCCAAGGGGCTTTTAAATCTATTGGAAAAATCCAAAGAGATGATCTCCAAAGCCAAAGAGCTTTTGGACATGTAGAGGAGGTGTAGAGATATGCACCCAAGTTACAGAAAAGCCATGCTGGAGTCTGAAATGTTGAAACTTCTCTCTGAAGCCCTCTCTCAGATGAAGGATCCTAGAATTCAGAAAGAACTCGTGACAATAACCAGAGTTGAGCTTTCGAAGGATAAAAGATATGCAGACGTTTATGTGAGTTGCATGAGTGGTGATAAGGAAAAAGTGATCGAGATTTTGGATCACGCCAAGGGTTACTTCAGAACCTACGTTGCGAAGAACCTGAAACTCTTCACAGCGCCAGAGATAAGGTTCAGAGAAGATAAAGGAATAGAATCGAGTGTCAGAGTTCACAAACTTCTGGTGGAGATGGGATACGATCCTCTGAAGGAAGAGGAGGAAGAGCAAGAGTGAAGTCCGGTCTCATAGTAGGGTACAAACCAAAAGGTCCAACCTCTCACGATGCAGTGGAAGAGGTCAGGAGGAAATTGAAGATAAGGAAAGTGGGACATGCGGGAACTCTGGATCCCTTCGCAGAAGGTGTCTTGATTCTAGGGATCAATCAAGGAACGAGAATCCTCGAATTTTACAAGGATAAGAGAAAGGTTTATTGGGTTAAGATGAAACTGGGTATCGTAACCGAGACGTTCGATATAACAGGTGAAGTAGTTGAAGAGAGGGATTGTAGTGTAACCTGCGAGGAGATAAAAAAAGCGTTGCTGTCCTTCGTTGGAGAATACCTGCAGATCCCACCCGCATATTCTGCCAGAAAGCACAGAGGGGAACGCCTGTACAAGCTCGCAAGAGAAGGAAAGATAATCAGGCTTCCTCCTAAAAAGGTTTTCATATACAGAATATGGGATATAGAGATAGAGGATGATACGGTATCCTTCAGGGTGGAGACATCTCCTGGAACTTACGTGAGATCCCTGTGCATGGACGTGGGGTACAAACTGGGATGTGGTGCGACCGCTTTGGAATTGGTTCGCGAAGCTATTGGAGAGTTTTCTATAGATACTTCCATCAACGTTTTTGAAGCATCTTCAGAAGATCTTGAAAATTCCATAATACCTCTTAACGAGACCCTTAAATGGCTTCCAGCCCTGATCGTAACTGAAGACTGGGTAGACAGAATTCTGAATGGAGCACAACTTTTCCTAGAGGGTGTTTCGAGGGTAGAAGGAGTCTTCAAAAAGGGGGATATCGTTCGCTTGGTCGATGACGAGGGTAACCTGATAGCGATAGCAATATCCGAAAGAAGCTCGAAATTTCTGGAAACTTTGAAAAAACAAGGAAGGAACGAAAGGGTAGCGAAACTCTACAAAGTTTTCAAGGAGAGATGAGAATGATCGTGATGAGTATAGGGGTCTTCGATGGTGTGCATGTGGGTCATGAAACGATTCTGAAAATGTTGATAGATATGGGAAGAAGGAAGAAAGCAAAAACACTGGTTTTAACTATCCTCTATCCTATGGATTATTACAGACAGAATTTTGACGGATTGATAACATCTGTTACCGAGAGGATCTCAATCCTCCAGGAAAGGATAGACATGGTGGAGACATTAGATCTGATCGAAGTCAAAGATCTGGATCCTCGTATTTTCTTCAAAGAATGGATAGAGAGGAGAGAAGTCGTTGGACTGGTAGTTGGGGAAGACTTCAGGTTTGGAAAAGATGGAGAGGGAGATGTGAATCTCCTTGAAAAACTCTGTAAAGATTCCAATATAGAACTCGCCGTTGCCAGGGATGTGAAGATCGATAGGAAGAGAGTCAGCAGTTCTGTCATAAGGAGACTGGTTAGGGAAGGAAAGATGGAAGAAGCCGCAAGATTCTTGGGAAGACCTTTCAGAATAACCGGTAAAGTTTACAGAGACACGGGGCTCGGCCACAGAATAGGATTTCCAACCGCTAACATCGACAGG
>QNAV01000046.1:0-7698 GCA_003641585.1 Thermotoga sp.
GCATTTAAATTCGGATTGGAAGGTACTGTTGGTGATACCACACTGGGTATTGGGCCTGTTCTCTACCTGAAAGATGGGAACATGGCATTCGACATCAATGATGCTTATGTAAGTCTTAAGAATTTAGGGCTTGATGTGAGCGTGGCTGTTTATGATGTAACATCTGCCACACCATCTATTGATCTTAGCGCATCTCTTGACACTAGTGCATTCTCTGACTTGCTATTTACTGGGTCTGTCTATGTTTCTGCAGCAGGCGGAGTAGTCCCAGATATTAATGAAGTAGATGTCTCCTTGAGTTACACATACGATCCTTACACATTCTCTATAGATATCGAAAACACAAAAGCTGATAGTGGATTCGAGACAGCTATGGATGCTGGTGTTTCTTACTCCACAGAGCTTCCAGTTATAGGCTCTGTCGATTTGAGCGTTGGCCTGTCCTACTCCATGGCAAAAGGTCTGGAGAATGTCAAGGTTTCCGCTGATTGGTCAAAAGAGTTGATCTCTCACAGTGTTTCTGTTACATTCTATCCTGAAAATCCAGCAGCAGGTGTCCCCAAAGCTTACGCAGAACTTGGCTGGACTGGAAGCTTCAGCTTCTGATAAACCTTGCACGCAACTTATGCAATCCCCGGCCTTAAAGGTCGGGGATTGCTTTTGGTTGACAACTCAATAGAAGATAATGTATCCTTCTCCCAGATGGGAGATTTTTTAATGCGAGGTGAAAGGGTGAAAATCGAAAGGATAGAAAAATACGTGTGGAGAATTCCAAAAGAAGGTTCAATGAGAGTCGATGCCATTGTCTTTACAGACAGTAAAACGATAAACGATCAGCAGTTCGTCGAGGCCATAAAACAGATCGTGAACGTTGCCACACTCCCCGGTATCTTGAAGGAAGCATACGCCATGCCAGACATTCACTGGGGATATGGTTTTCCTATAGGAGGAGTTGCTGGGTTCGATGCAAAAGAGGGGATCATATCTCCAGGAGGAGTTGGGTTCGATATAAACTGTGGTGTGAGACTCATGGTAACGGATTTGACAGAGAGGGAAGTAAAAACAAGGCTTCGAGACCTCGTCGAAAAGATATACGATACAGTCCCAGTCGGTGTTGGAGCAAGAAGCGATGTAAAACTGGGAAAGAAAGGTTTGAAAAAAGTACTGGTTAAAGGTGCCAGATGGGCAGTTGAAGCAGGTTTTGGATTTCAAGAAGATCTTGAAAGGATAGAGGATCATGGAACTCTCCAGCCAGCAGATCCTCAAAATGTATCAACGAGAGCTTTTGAGAGGGGAGAGGATGAGCTTGGAACACTGGGGGGAGGAAATCATTTCATAGAGATACAGGTTGTTCAAGAGATATATGACAGTGAACTTGCAAAGTTTTTCGATTTGGAAGTTGGAAGAGTGACTGTCATGATACACACTGGAAGCAGAGGATTTGGGCATCAGGTGGCAACGGATTACATTCAGCTTATGAGAAATCAACTGAAAGACCACAACAAGGGATTGCCGGACAAACAGCTCATAAACGCTCCTTTCAGGCATCCTCTGGGACAGGCCTATTTCTCCGCGATGAACTGCGCTGCAAACTACGCTTTTGCTAACAGGGAGATAATTGGGCACCTGGTCAGAAAAGCTTTTTGGAAGGTTTTTGGAAAATCTGTGAATTTGAGACTCGTGTATGATGTTGCACACAACATAGCAAAACTCGAAGAACATGTGGTGAATGGGAAGAAGAGGAAGGTTGTTGTCCACAGAAAGGGTGCAACAAGAGCGTTTGGCCCCGGCAATGAGAAGATACCTGAGATCTACAGAAAAATCGGGCAACCCGTGATAATACCGGGGGATATGGGAACTGCTTCTTACCTTTTAATAGGGACGAAAAAAGCAGAAGAAGAAACATTCGGCACCACCGCCCATGGTGCAGGAAGAGTCATGGGAAGAAGGGAAGCTCTCAGAACTCTGGAGTTTGAAGAGGTGATGGGAGAGCTTGAAGAGAAGGGAATCGTGGTTATGAGCAAGGGGAAAAGGACCTTGGTGGAAGAAGCTCCTGAAGCTTACAAGGATGTGGATCTGGTTGTGAGGATCGTGGATGAGCTTGGTATATCCAAAAAAATTGCCAGAATGGTTCCCATAGGAGTTGTGAAAGGCTGAGATGAATTTCCTCAGATATTTCATTCTTGAAGGAGTCTTCTCATCATTTTACATACTTGTAATACAGGGAGCCATATTCACGGGTCTTGCCATAGAGTTTCACCTCAACGAGTTCCTCCTCGGTATAACTTCTTCTTTCCCTCTCATTTCACAGGTATTCCAAATGGTGGTCCCGCTCATTCTGGAGAGAGTAAAGAGCAGGAAATTTTTGACGAACCTCTTCAACCTGCTTGGTCGTTTTTCATGGATTGGTGTATTAATCTCACTCGCCCTGAATATAAAAAGTCCTAAGATCTTTATCTCCATATTCGCGATATCTCAGATCTTTGGTGCTATGGCGTCTAGTTCTTGGATTTCGTGGATGAGGGACTTGATACCGGAAGATAAGAGAGGCAGTATTTTTGGAAAGAGAAACGTCTACATATCGCTCGCAAGTCTTTTGATTTTTTATATGTACTCTTTTCTTATCGAGAAGATAAGCTTTGGATACGAAGTGATCATATCGATATCCCTCCTGGGAAGTTTTCTGTCTTATATCTATATGCAAAGGATACCTGACGTTCCCATGAAGCGTCATGGAACTATGGCTACATTGAAGTTGGTTCTGAGGGATGAAAACTTCATGAAATATCTGAAGTTCGTTTTTTACTGGTACATGGTTGTCATGGTTACAAGCCCTTTCTACAATTACCATCTGATAAAAAACATAGGGGTCCCTTTCAGTTACATAGGTCTTGCTTCAGTCATCTCAAGCTGTGTCGCGATAGTCATGTACAAAATATGGGGAAGGGTATCTGACGAAGCGGGGCACAGAGTGGTGGCGGAATTGGGGATCTCTGTTGTAGGGATGATATCCATAATGTGGTTTTTCATGAATGATGGAACGTACAGATACCTGATGATACTCGATGCGGTCTTGACAGGCTTTGCGTGGTCTGCCATTAATCTGTCTTTGCTGACGTTACCTTTAGAAGTAGCGTCTTCCTCTGAGATCGTGTATTTCTCTGTGAATTCGGCTGTGGCTGGAGTGGGAGGGCTCGTTGGCTCGGTGATAGGAGGGATACTTGCACGTAATTTTTCTCGTCTTTGCATCGAACCTATGGGATTCAAAGTTCAAGGACTTCAGATACTTTTCTTATTAGGAGGAATTTTGAGGATCTCTTCCCTTCTTCTCCTGACCAGGGTAAGAGTGAAAAGACATGTTCCGATCAGAGCCTACATTTTCAACGTCCTTTCAGTTGTGGCTCGAAGATCTATAATTAGGCCAACCGAATACAATGGTAGTATAATTGTTAATAGGATAAAGGAATTGATAGAAAAAAGGAAGAGGGAAATAGAGGAGGCGGGAAGGTGGCGATTGAGAAGATGGTGGTGATAGATGTTAAAGAAAAAAGCGTGATTGTTGGAAAGAAAAGGGATACGTTGTGCGGTCATTGCTCTTTGAAAAATGTTTGCACAGCGGTGGATGAGGATATCAGGATCGAAATAGATTATGAGGATGGTGATCTTAAAGAAGGAGATATCGTTCTTGTGGAATCTCCAAGAACGGGGCCTTTGGAAATATCTGTGAAAGTTTATCTCATTCCTTTGATACTTTTTGTCTCCGGAATAATATTTGGGAACAGTGTTTTGAAGTTGAAGGATGTATACTCTTTTCTGTTGGGAATATCTTCCGTTTTGATTTATTACACCCTTCTCAGATTTTTCGATAAAAGAGAAGTTTTCAAGATTGTGGGCAAGGTGCCAAATCCACATGAATGATATCACTTCGGAATGGTTATATTTTCTAGCTTGCTGGTCACTTTCGTTGTTATCTCCACACTGCCTTTAGAAGGTGCTATCACAGCATAGAAGAGATCCGCTTTCCTCTGGAAACCGTACCTCTTCTTTCTATTCACTTTCTCAAGGATCGGTCTCCACGTTCCACAATTTATATAGACCTTCTTTTTTTTACCAACGGGAACGATTCTTAAGGAATGATGGTGTATATGGCCGAATATCACAATATTCGTTTCTGGTATATCGGGTTTTTCTCCCTCTATGTATCCCGCAAAATCCGTTTCTTTTAAACCCTTTCCTTTCAATATCCTTCTAGCATTTTTGTACAAGTAATCCGTTTTTCTGAATTCTCTCAGCTTCATGGTAGCCCTGACAAGGGTCTCTCCAAGCTTCATACCACCAGATCTGTTGACAAAAACTTTGGATAGCCAGTGAGTCTTTGGAAAATTCTTTTTCATCCAAAGTTTCACCTCAGTCGTTCTCAGCATTTCAACGAAGGACTTCGTCCAAAGTTCCAGGATGTCCACTCCTATATCGTACGTCTCCATCACGTATTCAAACCAGTGAAAAACATCCATTGCTGGCCTGATATTATCGTAATCCCTGATGATCTCTTTGGGAACAAGGCTCTGTATGTTGTCATCGAATCTCACCATCATGTATCTTGTCATGAAATCCCCAAGAGGTGGTATGAGTCTACCAGACCTTTTATCCCTGGTGAATTTATTTATAATATCGAACTGATTGCCATGGACGGCCAGGATCTTGAACTTTTCATCGAAATAATACGGGACGATCGACACATCTCCTATTTTCTCTCTCAACTTCTCCTGAAGTTTTGGATTCTTAAGCAGGTAATAATCATGATTTCCTACAATGTATACCAGTTTATGTTTTTTTGTGAATTTTCTCAGAGCGTTGAAAATCCTTTCATGTTTCCGCGCTATATCCTCGAAAATATATCCATCCAGCTTTTCTAAAAGAATGTCAAAGGGAATCAATCCCCATTCTTTTACAACCCTGCTTTCCAAGAGTTCAAAACCATCTCCAACGATAACCAGTTCTACGTCATTTTCTTCATACATGTCGTTCAAAAATTCCACAAATTCATCATCGTACACGAAATCGTCCTTTGCCGATCCGTCTCCTATGTGAAGATCGCTTATGAAAACTTTCTTCATGACCGATCCCCCGATTGATATTTCAAGAAGAACTCTCCGAGTTTCACTTCCAGGACTTTGCATTCAATTTCAACCTTTTCTCCTACTGGAACCATAAAAGTTTCGTACTTTCCAACACCCTTTCCATTTATCCTTCCACTTTCAAGAGTGATCAACACAGAAAATCCTTCTGATATCTCATTTTTCATCAATCTGATTCTGAAATGTTCGCAATCGAATCTTTTGACGTTTTCGTGATAGATATCCTTTATATTCACTTTCCTGATGACCTTGAGGGCTTTATCCAAATGAAGCTTTCTACCTCTTCCCCAATCGTGTATTCTGTATGTGAGGTCAGAAGATTCCTGCACTTCTATCAGGAAAGAATCAGGTCCCAGAGCGTGTACGGTTCCAGCTGGGAGGAAGAGGAAACTTTTTGGAGATGGTTTGAAAAAAGTTAAAGCATCGTTCCAGTTGCTTGTTTCAATGGCCTTTTTCACTCTTTCATCATCTTCTCCAATGGCCACTTCACTTTCTTTTAAGAAAAACCACCCTTCCGTTTTACCCCAGGGCTCGTTCGTTTCTAAGGCCAGAGCTTCTTCATCGTTTGGATGGACCTGTACTGATAACCACTGTGAAGATGAAATGATCTTCACAAGCAAAGGAAACCTTGGATACCTTCTTCCGATGATCTCTTCCATTGTCGAGTTCACATCTCTGCCATCTTCAAGCTCAGTCACAAACATTGGATGACCTGAAAGAAGCCATACTTCACCTATCTTCTTATCGGTACCGAAAAGCTTCCCAAGTTCGTATGAACCCCATATCATTTCTCTGAGTTTTGGAAGAACTTTTATCATTCTCTGTATCCTCCTATCTTTATTTCACCATCTTGATAGAAAACGATTGCTTTCTTTAGAATCCTTTCCACATAGAATTTTCTATCGAATATGGATATCTCAACACCAGGATACAAAACGCTCTTTGCTATTATCTGAGCTCCTTTTGCTTTCTTTTCGCTATCTTCCTTCAAAGCCTCATACTCTTTTCTGTTCCTGTCTAATGATTCTCTCAAGTTTATCAGAGTTTGGGAAACCTTCATGAGCATCTCGAGTTTGTTTGGGGGTAATTTTCCACCACTTCTTTCCATCAATTTTCTGAGTTCCATGAGGACTTTCGTGAGTTTTCTGATGTTTTCTTCATCCAGTTTTATTTGAGCTTCCAGTACTTTCAACCTTTCCCTTACGAGGGGATCAACTCCAACCTCTATTCTTGTGCTCACACCAAGGTTTGACCCGATCTCATTGGCTACAACGCCGTAGCCAGCAGTTATCACACCTCCAACTATTATACCTCTTGTAACCTCCACGCTTCTTCCAGCTTTGACCTTGCTGTTTTCTATGGATCTATCGACAATAACATCCAAACCAGCTTCCACCTCGACGTTTTCTAAAAAGTACGCTTTGACGTTCTTCCTGGCTTTGATGAGTCCTTTACCTCTACCCTTGGCTCCGTGTACTTCCACATCTCCATTCAGTGATACTACAGTTGAAGCTTCTGCAACACCCTTTATAACCACATTCCCTTTGGCTTTGACTACAAAATCTGGTCTCACATCACCTTTTACTTCAACAGAACCTGGGAAATCTATGTTTCCAACGGAGTAATCCACGTTTCCTGAAACCGTGAGAGTCTCATCGACATCAATGGTCCCGTCGTCTTTAACCACAAGGAGACCATCTTGTATGGCTATCAAAACATCTCCTTCCCTTTTAACATTTTTACCTAGGTTCAACTGTGGATCCTTCCCTGGCTTTGGTTTGACCGGTAGTCCAAAAACATCTTTTCCTTCATGCCCTTTTGTTGGCGGTATGATTCTTGCGATCCTTTCCCCTCGTTTCACAAGGATTCTTTTCTTCGAAGGCATGGATTTCAAATCGACCTTGCCCCCCAAAATTTCCTCATATTCTGGTACTTTCTTTATCAGCTCAATCTCGCCATCTTTACCGTCAACTGGAGGCTTCCCAACTGCCACAAGTTGCGGTACTCTGTAAATGGGATTTACCGTTAGCTGGTCGATCTTATCCTTTAAAATCCCATACTTTATCCCTGCATTGTCAAGAGCTTTCAGAATATCACTCTGAGATATGGTCTCACCCTCTTCATCTGGTATGAGCGTGATGTATGCTGACATTCGATCTTTGCTGACAGATACTTCAACTTTCACAAAGTATCACCTCACCAGGGATGCTCTTTAAGGAAATTTTCCAGTGACTTGATGGCTATTTCGGATAGTTTTCTTCTCCTTTCGAAGCGATCCCTTACTCCGATTTTTGGAAGGAGCCCGAAATTCGCGTACATTGGTTTTAAATCTCCCACGCACCCCTCTATTACGTAATGGAATAGAGAACCCAGCATCGTTTCTCTCGGGAATCTGACAGGCTCCTTTCCCCTCAGCATCCTATATATATTGTACGCTACATATATTCCAGAAGCAGCAGATTCCACGTATCCTTCCACTCCAGTTATCTGACCTGCAAAAAATATCCTTTTATCTTTCCTCAATCTCATGAAAGGATCCAAAACCTTTGGAGAGTTGATA
>QNAV01000047.1:0-7576 GCA_003641585.1 Thermotoga sp.
GCCACAACCTACATGAGGTGATGACGTATGCTAAGAGGTGTCTACAACTCTGCGATGGGAATGCTCATCGATATGGCGAAACTCGATAGGATATCGAATGATCTCGCCAATGTTGACACGGCAGGCTACAAACAGGACAGGGAAGCTTTTCGTGCAATCCTGGATAGGATGATCGTGTGTATAGAATCCGAACCTGCCAGAAGAAGTGTCCTTGCAACAGCCATTGGGAACCTCGAACACGCTGTGGTTCTAGACGAGGTTGTTGTGGATTTCACAGAAGGTGCCCTGGAGAATACGAAAGTGCCAACACATCTGGCAATAGATGGTGATGGTTTGTTCGCCGTTGAAAGAAATGGTAGGGTTTTCTACACAAGGGATGGAGAGTTCACCCTGGATTCTCATGGATTCTTAGTTACAAAATCGGGTGATAGAGTTCTGGATGTGAAAGGAAATCCCATGAGATTTTTAGACGGTTACTGTTTCGACGAGGAAGGAAATTTGAGAGATCGAAATGGCAACGTTGTGACAAAGATAGGAGTCTACACCTTCGATGATCCTAGAAGACTGGAAAAATTTGGGAACAACTACTTTTACGAAACTGAAAGAAGTGGTAGAGCAAGGCCATCTCAAAACTTTAGGATTTTGGTTGGATACGTAGAAAAATCCAATGTGGAGGTCGTCAAGGCAATGGTTGGGATGATAAACGCTCTGAGACATTATGAAACCTCACAAAGGGCCATACTTGTGAACGATGAAACACTGGGAAGACTCATAAACAATGTTGCCACACTCAGGTGAGGAGGGGTCAGGGTATGATGATTTCCCTTTATTCCGCAGCAACTGGTATGTCTGCCCAACAGTTCAAGCTCGATACCATTGCGAACAACCTTGCGAACGTCGATACGACGGGATATAAAAAGATAAGGGCGGAATTCCAGGATCTCGTTTATCAATACATAAAAAATGCTGGAACACCCACCGCTGGAACTTCAAGACTTCCAACAGGTCTCTATGTTGGACATGGTGTCAGGCTCGCTGCTACAACCAGGATCTTCACGCTTGGGAATATCGAACAGACTGGAAACGCTCTGGATCTTGCGATAGCAGGTGATGGTTTCTTCCAAGTACAGCTTCAGGATGGCAGAATCGCCTATACAAGAGATGGCTCGTTCAAGGTGGATAGTAGTGGAAACATAGTGACTTCGAATGGTCTTGCCCTTGTCCCGAACATAGTTGTCCCCACCAACGCGGTTGCTATAAACGTCTCCCCGGATGGCATAGTCTCTGCAGAACTTCAGGATGGAACCATACAGAACCTTGGAACTATCACACTCGTCAGGTTCGTAAATCCAGCGGGTCTCAAAGCAATAGGTGACAACCTCTTCCTGGCCACGGCCTCTTCCGGTGAACCGATCGAGGGAACTCCAGGACAAGATGGTTTCGGGTCCATAAGGCAGGGATATCTCGAGAAATCCAACGTGGATGTTGTAAGGGAAATGGTGGATATGATCACAGCTCAAAGAGCCTACGAATTCAATTCAAGAGCGATACAGACAGCCGATGAAATGTTGAGAACCGCTACCACTCTGAAGAGATGATGAATTTGAAAAGATTCTTTCTCTTTCTCCTACTACTCATCAGCGTAATCGTATTTCCAGGTGTTCAATTGAAGAGTGATGTCTCCCTACCTCCCGGAGTCTTGAAGCTCCGGGATGTTTTGGTTGATCATAAGGGAATAAGTGGAGATCTCCTGGAAAAACCCATCATTTTCCTTATCCCAGGTCTTACCTACAGGATGAACAGGGATTTTTTCGAGAGGAAGTTTCCCAACCTGGATTTTGAAGGAAGCTGTGTGACGATAACTGTTAACGCATCCCCTTTGGATTTTGGGGAAGTTCTCAAAGAGAAGATAGAAGATCATCTTGGCTTGAAAGATGATTTTCAATTTTTCGTTGAAAGAAGTTACGGCTTTCCAGAAGATCTCAAAAATTTCTCAATAAGAATAACGAAAATATCCCAGAGCAGATTGAGTGTCTTCATAAAATTCCAGGGGAAGAGGATCAGCTACGTGACCCTCCAATTGAGACTCGTTTCCCTAAGGAAAGTCGTGGTAGCAGCCAGAAGAATAAATTATGGTGAGATCATTTCGAAAGAAGATCTTGAGTACGCCAGGGTGAATGTTTTTGATGTCACAGGAACATACATGGAGAATTTGGAAGAATGTGTGGGAAAAAAAGCTAGAAAAATGTTCAACGAAGGTGAGGTCATACTTCAGGAGTTCTTGGAAAAAACGCCGGATGTGGTAAGAGGGCAGATAATACTGGCTTATGTTGAATTTCCTGGTATAAAGGTCATGTCGTTGGTTCGCAGTATGGAAAATGGTTGGATCGGAGAAACCATAGCAGCAAGGAATTTAGAGACGGGGAGACTCGTCTACGGGATCTTAGAAGAAGGCCCTTTCCTCCGGGTTCTGGAGGTGACACGATGAAGAGATCTTTCATTCTATTACTTTTAACACTTTTGATAGCCAATCTTTTCTCAACATCCTTGTGGAATTCATCGAAGAACGAAAGGTTCAAAAACCTCCTTGCTTCAAAGAAAGCTAGGGGAATAGGGGATATCCTAACGGTTGTGGTCTATGAAAATCCAACGATATCTTCAAAGTCAAGCCGGGATGCTTTTAAAAAAGCTCTCCTTGGGGTTGTAAGCGGTACTATTCAAACTCTTACGGACTTCGACCTATCGAAATTCATACCGATAAACAACAATCCAACAACCAGAGAAAGGACTGGAACCATTAGAACTTCCATAATCATGAAGATAGCGGCCGTTGTGGTTGATGTGGATGAGAGGGGGAATCTCATCATAGAAGGGAGAAAGAAGATAAAGATAGGAGAGGATCTTAAGGAGATGATTTTAAAAGGTGTTGTGAGACCTGAGGATATAAGTGCTGATAACACGGTTGATTCATCGAAAATCGCGAATTCCGAGATATGGATAAATGGTAAGATAGTCTTCAAGAGCTCCCCTGATGAACAGGAATCGTGGCTTGATCTCATACTCTCAACTCTAGCTGACCTTTTCTTCTGATGGAGGGATGGAAATGAAAAGGGTTGTCGTATTTCTATCTATTTTTATTTCTCTCATAGCATTCCCTGTCACCGTGAGATTGAAGGATATCGCCATGTTCAGAGGAGCAAGGGATAATCAGCTCTTTGGAATAGGTCTTGTGGTTGGTCTGAACGGAACGGGAGATTCGGGAAAAGTCGTATCGTCTTTGCTTGCTAACATGATAAAGAACTTTGGATTAGATGTCGACAAAGATCAGTTGAAGTCTAAAAACACGGCTCTGGTCATGGTTCTTGTCGATATTCCACCTTTCTACAAAGAGGGGATGAAACTCGATTGTGTGGTCGCCTCGATATCGGATGCCAAGTCACTTGAAGGAGGATTCTTGATTCAGACACCCCTGTACGGTGCTGATGGTAAAGTGTACGCCGTTGCACAGGGACCCATAAGTATAGGTGGTACAGACGTTAAAGGCTCTGCGAATCTTCAGACGAGATACAAAGTCATCGGCTACATTCCAGGAGGAGCCATCGTCGAAAATGAGA
Source organism: Thermotoga sp. (assembly GCA_003641585.1). Lineage (GTDB taxonomy): Bacteria > Thermotogota > Thermotogae > Thermotogales > Thermotogaceae > 4484-232. The sequence continues at coordinate 3,615 of QNAV01000047.1, forward strand.
TACCTCACAGCATCGTTGAAAACGACACTGTGACCATTCTTTTAAGAAACCCCGATGTGACGACAGCGGCAAGGGTTGTGAGCTCCATAAACAAAAAGTTTGATATGAAGCTTGCAAAAGCGACAGATCCTTCCACAATAAAGGTAAAGATACCGGATGTCTTCAAAGATGACGTCATAACTTTCCTATCCCTTTTAGAAGAGATAGAAGTCGTTCCTGACGTGCCAGCTAAAGTCGTGGTTAACGAGAGAACGGGAACGGTTGTTTTTGGAGGAAACGTCAAACTGTCTGACTTCACGATTTCATACGGCTCGTTCACCGTATCTATAACGAACGGCAAGATAGAAAGCAGTGAAGCCACTGTTCAGAATCTTGTGAACGCGTTGAAAGCTCTTGGAGCGACACCTCAGGACATAATAGCCATCCTTCAGGCACTTCACGAAGCCGGGGTTCTCCATGGGGAGTTAATCATCATGTGAGGTGAGAGAGTTGCTGATATATGGGGTGTCGGATGTCAGAAACTATGATTTGAGGAGAGCTTGCAGGGAGTTTGTTGGAAGTTTCTTCTACGAGATCTTCAAGAAGATGTACGATACGATACCGAAATCTGATCTTGTTCCTGAAACGTACGCGGAGAGATGGTTCAGGGAGATGTTGCTTTACGAATATTCCAAAAAGGCAGCCGAGGACTCTTTAAAACCCTTGGTAGATATGATATACAAAAACCTCTCCAAAGGGGTATGGAGAGGAAAGAATGGGAAGATGTAGAGCGTGTGGCTTCGTATCTGATGAGATAAGCGAAGCTATAGGGTTGTGTGTGAAGTGCTTGAGGGAAAATCCCTCTCTGTCCCTGGAGGCGGTCAAAAGGATTCGTGAAGAGTGGAGAAAGTCTCTGAACCTTCCTTTAAACCCTCCCAGGTCAGGAAACATTACATGTCACATGTGTGTGAACGAATGCAGCATACCGGAAGGAGATTTCGGCTATTGTGGAATCATCAAAAATGAGGGGGGGAGATTTTTAACGATCTCTGGAGGGTTCAACAGAGCGTACCTTCACTGGTATTTTGACCCGCTGCCGACGAATTGTGTTGCAGCACCGGTATGTCCCGAGAGGGAAAATTATGGTTTTTACAATCTGGCGGTATTTTTTGCTGGTTGCAATTTAGATTGCCTTTTCTGCCAGAACATACACCATAAGTACATGATAAAAGATGGGAAAGTGAGAACAAATGAGGGTGTGATTTTAAGCGATGAAGAACTCTTCAAGATAGCCATGGATCCTAGGGTTGCCTGTATTTGTTTTTTTGGAGGGGATCCGATACCTCACATGGCTTACACAATTAAGGTTGCCAGGAAGATCATAAGGTATTCCAAGAAAGTGAAGAGGGTGTGCTGGGAGACCAATGGTTTGATGGATACTAAGATCACAGAGAACGTGGCAAAGTTGTGTGCAGAAACTGGTGGAAAAGTGAAGATCGATTGGAAAGCATACTCTCCTACACTCTACCAGATATTAACAGGTGTTGATGGTGAAAGAGCTGTTGAGAGGCTCAAGGAGAATGTGAAGATACTTTCGAAGTATGGGGTCTTAGTCGTCAGTACACTCGTTGTACCTCATTATATAGATGCTGTGGAAATTGGAAGTATAGCGGGATTTTTGGCCAGTATAGACCCTGATATTCCCTACATTCTCCTTGGGTTCGCCCCTCAACATCTTATGTTCGATATTCCCACAACGAGCAGGAAGCAAATGGAAGAAGTTTACTCCGCTGCCTTGAGTGCGGGTTTAAAGAATGTTCACATAGGTAACAGATGGCTTCTCAGATGATAGCTTGAGATGTTGAAAAAAGAAAAATTTGACAAGTAGTATATCCGAAGAGTAATATATAAACCGTGTCCTCGCGAGGACATAGAAATTTGTAAGGAGGAGTTGTGTTATGAGAGGAAAAGTTAAATGGTTCGACCCCAAAAAGGGGTACGGTTTCATAACGATGGATGAAGGAGGAGACATATTCGTACACTGGACGGCCATCGATATGGAAGGTTTCAAAACTTTGAAAGAAGGACAGGTGGTGGAGTTCGACATTCAGCAAGGAAAGAAAGGACCTCAGGCTGCGCACGTTAAGGTCATAAGTTGAAGACAATAGGCCCCCTCGGGGGCCTTGAATATTGATGGTTGTTGTGGTAAGATTCTCTGATGACATTTTCTAGAGAGGTGATATGAAAGATGAAAAAAGGAATACATCCCGAGATGAAGCTTGTTACTGTGAAATGTGCTTGTGGCGCTGAGCATACCTTCTGGACAACGAGACCGAATATAAGGATCGATGTGTGTTCAAACTGCCACCCGTTTTACAAAGGTGGAGGGAAGGGTGGAGTGTTCATAGTCGACACGGAAGGGAGAATAGAAAAATTCAGAAAAAAATACGGAGAAAACTACTGAGGGAGCGCCGGCTCCCGTTTATTAATATCCTTTAAGGAGGGTTTAGTTGTGAAAGTTGGTGAGCTCGTGAAAGGTAAAGTCGTGAAACTGATGAGGTATGGAGCTGTGATAAAGCTCGAAGGAGGAGAAGAAGGATTTGTCCATATATCCAAGATTTCCAACGATTACGTAAGGAGAGTTCAGGACTATCTCAAGGAAGGTCAGGAGGTGACAGCGAAGATAGTTGGAAGAACCAGAGACGGGAAGTGGGAGCTATCCATGAAGGGACAGAAAAATGCTATTAAAGACACGAAAAAGAATGAATTTGAAAGGAAATTAGCGCGTTTTTTGAAAGAGAGTGATAGGAAACTCTCGGAGTACAGGAAAAGAGTGGAGAAGAAAGGTGGAAGGGGTAGATGGTGATCAACGGGAGCGTGCCAGCGCTCCCGATTTCGCTATATCACTGAGCATTACAGGAAATTCCTTCCCCCATCTAACAACCAAAACTTCTGTACCAACGCCAGCGAATGCATCCAGTTCCTCCACATCGGGGTTGAACATCCTTATACATCCATGGGAGATCCTTTTTCCAATTTCCCAGGGTTTCGATGTCCCGTGTATTCCATAAGTGGGATCCGAGAGCTGTAAGTAGCGTGTTCCAAGACCATTTATGGGAGACCTTGGTGATATGTATTCGCCGAACCAGTATAAAGCGGGATCTATCTCTTTTCTAAGTATCCAATATTTACCAGGTGGCGTGGCATCACTCCTTCCAATGGCAACGGGATAAACTTTCAAGAGGATGCCGTCATAGTACAGAGCAAGACGCGATGTTGAGAGATCTATGACAATGGTGGTTGGATTATCGGTGAATAGAACCTTTCCCAGTTTCAGTTTTTGCCCAGCCATTATCAAATTTGGGTTTTCCAGAGAATTTATCAGTACTAAATCTCCTACTCTAAGGTTGTACTTCATGGCTATACTCCACAGGGTTTCCCCAGGTTGCACGATATGGTATCCTGGCTCAATCGGTACGATTTTAAATATGCCAACGTCACCCCTTAAAGGGACAGCCACTCCTTTCAGAACGAAAATTTCTCTTCTCAGTTTAACCGATACACCGTATTTCCCCTTCAATTCAACCACGACATCTCCGATACCATCTTTAAGATCCGATTTAAAAAACGATATGACTTCATCATTCACTCTGAAGAATCTCCTATCTTCGCCACAAACTAGCAACCTTTCAACCTTCCAGTCTCTGGAAGCTTTTACTATGACATAGATGTAAGGGATTCTATTCTTGAAGTCAGAGAGAATCCTGACATCCAGGTCTTCTTTTAAAAACCTCAAATCCAGGACTTCCGGGATGCTTCCTTTCATTCGATTTCCGAAAACGTTCGTTCCCTCAACAATTGGAACCATCCAATCGGGAAAATCTTCTATATGGAACTCGAATCTGTTCGCGGTCGAGGAACTTGGTTTCAAAAAACCATTGGGTGTGTACAGAAGCATTTTAAGATCTCCTTGAGGTTTGTAA
>QNAV01000048.1:0-7562 GCA_003641585.1 Thermotoga sp.
ATGTGAATATGTTTCTGGAAGAACTGAAAGCAAAGAAGGATAGTAACTCCTTGGCACTTTTTTACTTTCTCAGGGGTTTAAAGAGGAGATGGAATCTGGAACGGAAAAAAGCAATGGCTGACTTTGAGAGATCAATAGATCTTGCCAAAAGTAAAACCATAAAATACATTGCCATGGCTGAATTGATGAACATACATAGAGCTATGAAGCACTATCAGAGAGCAAAAAAGATCTACGATTTTCTGAGAAAGAATTATGAAAATGTACCAGAAAAAGCGAGAAAACTTGTTTTTTCCTTTCTTATAAACTTCTGTCTTAGAACGGAGAGTGCTGAGAATTGTTTTGGAAAGTTTCGATCCTCACTGTATCTTACAGATCCCTTGAGCATCTATTACCACACGGCACTCGGCAGACAATTGATATCTAGAGGAGACACTAGGGATGGGTTAAAACACATCTTAATGGCTTGTAAGATAGCCAGGAGAGAGAAAAGGATACATTCCATAATCTTCTCCTACAATTTGTTAGCCTGGTACTTGAAGAACTACCATCCACTGATTTCATTGAGGCTGGTGAGGGAAGCCTTGTATACTGTTGGACAGTGTTATGAAAACCTCGAAAGATTCTACTACGTATTTGATACGATGTTCAACGTGCAGAAAATAACGAAGGATAGAGAAGCACTTTTAACCGCTATGAACATATTGGATACCACAAAGAACAGCAGATTGGTGGAAGAAGCAAAGGTGTTCATCCCATCAGAGAAGGAATACCGTGTCGATAGGAAAACCAGACGTTTCATAGAAAAAAACTTCAGGCCTTTCTATAAAACATCAAAAATGTATGGAGTTTCTAGAACAGAGCTTTATCTCGTGACAAAAGGAAATCGAAAGAGGATAAAGGGAGAAACCATAGGTAAACTACTAAGAGGTTTGGAATGGTCCCCTGATCTTCCTGAACCGTTTTTAAAGGAATTTTCCAGAAAAATGCTGGAAGAAGCCTCTAAAAGTGCTGAGGTTACCAAGGAAAAATTCTTCGTTGTTTATTCATCCATGTTAAAACGGTATAGAATAAAGGGTGCCTGGGCCACAAAACTCTTCAATTTGAATCCTGAAGAATTGAAAAGGAGGTTATCAAAATTTCCAGAGGGTTTGCGATTCCTCTCGAGAATTTCAAATTTTGAAAGTTCTGTTGAAAAAGCCCGGAAGGAATTGGTTGAAAAGTTTTTAAGGATGATGAGAAAAGATGAGAGGGAAAGATTTATGGAGAGATATTTCCAGGTGGATGAGCGCATCAGGAGCCTAATGGACGTTTACATAAGGAATCGTATTCGGTACAGAAGTCACAGAACTGCCATTTATTGTTTTGAGAGAGCGAAGGAAAGGGAACTTGTCAGGCAATTTCTATACGAAAGCATCATGAGAGAGGTATGAAAACGATTTTAGATCCAGAAACATTTGAGATCCTAAGATAATTCGTCGTTATATCAAGATAAACTTTTTTCGTTTTCATCCTGGATAAAGCACTTCTCATCTTATGAGGTGAAAAGGAAACCTTGAAGGCTTTTCCTTCTTTCGTGATTATATCCGCTGAGTACTGAACTCCTTGACTTCTGGCAGAAAATCTAAGGGTATCTCCAAATCTCGAAATTTCCATCCTCATACCTCTTGTGGTTATACCAGAAGCCTTCCTTATGAATCTTGAGAAGATATCAACGCGCGCTTCCAATCTGTCCAAAGATTCCTCATTGATGATTTTTTTTAACTTTTCAATCTCTTCTCTTGGCACCATCTCACCGCATATGTCGAGAGTCATGTATTGAAGTTTTATCACCAGATCTCCAAAAAAATCTCCGAGGTTGAGTTCAAAATCATCACAATGTTCCAAAAATTTGTACACGTGTCTTGCGGTTGTGTAAGGAATCCTTATAGAAAAAGTGTTTTTAGAGAATGTGGGAACGAAATAAACTGCTAGTAAATCAGAGGTTGAACCATACGTTATTATCGTATTTCCCTCTAAATGGATTCCAAGAAACTCCCCTTCATCCAGTATCGAACTCGTGAAATTTACAGCATCTCCAAAATCGCTCTTCCCAACAGAACAGAGACGTTCAAATACCACTTTTTCAGGTAGTTTTTCCAGAGGCTTTGTTTTTATCCTCATGATTTCGTTACCTGTCCGGAAAATGACGGAGTGCTCTTCAAAATCCATGATAACATCTTCTCCCTTGATGTCTGATAGAAACACTTTCAGAAGATCTATGGGAACGTTGTAAACTCCAAAAAAGGGATTGGAGACCCCCACAAATATCTCTAACCTAGCACATCCATCACTCGTCATCATTCTGAGCCCATCTCTGTGGTAAAAACTGATGTATCTCAGAGAAGGTTCAACCGTTCCACAAAGTTTGTCACACAGGATCAACATCTTCTTGAAAGCAGAAGCATCAATCGCTATCATCCAAAAAGTCACCTGCCGGTGATAATATCGTAGAGATTCTCCATGATCTTCATTATGTTCTCAGGCTTTTTACCCCCGGCTTGCGCGAAGTCCTCTCTACCTCCCCCTCCTCCTTCCAAGAATCTGGCGATTCTTTGGGCTACATCTTTGGCTTTTAACTTTTCTCTCGCGCTTCCAGACACTTTGATGATCACCGAGACTCTCCCTCGAGATTTCGAAAACAGTATGATCACACCATCTCTCACAGCCTTTGCCACGTTATCGGCCAAGTTTCTCAAGGATTCTATGGGAACATCTTCAAAGATTTCATAGAACACCGGTATACCATTTATCTCCCTTTTGTTCTTCACAACGTCTTCCACCCTTGTTGATACCTTTCCTGACAATATGTCCTTCACCTTCTTTTCCAACCTCTTGACCTCTTCCTTCATACTTTTAACCTTATCTATCAATTGATCTTCACTGGCTTCCAATATTCTTCTGAGTTCGTCCAAAAGGGTATTCTCTCTCCGCAGAATTCTCAGAACGTTGAATCCGGTGGTAGCTTCTATTCTCCTAACGCCAGCGGATATGGAACTTTCTGAGAGTATCCTGAAAAGGCCTATTTCTCCTGTGTTCGAAACGTGGGTTCCTCCACATAATTCCTCACTGAAATCATCTATTTTCACTACTCTGACGACATCACCATACTTTTCGCTGAACAAGGCGATTGCTCCTTCCTTAACAGCTTCATCGTAACTTTTGTACTCAACTTCAACCGGTATTGCACGCATTATAACATCGTTCACCATGTCCTCTACCCTCTCCAGCTCATCTGGAGATAACGCCTTATAGTGTGTGAAATCGAATCTTAGACGAGAAGGTTCAACAAGGGATCCGGATTGTTTCACGTGCTCTCCCAATACTTTTCTCAGGGCCGCGTGAAGAAGATGTGTGGCTGTATGATTCCTCATGATAGCTTTTCTTCTCTCTTCATCCACTACGAGCTTTACCTTCATTTTCGGCCTCAAGATACCCTCATTCACAACCACCCTGTGAACTATCAAACCTTCTACCGCCTCGAAGGTGTCCACAACACGAGCTTTCCCGCCATTCCACTTTAATTCTCCAGTATCCGCGACCTGTCCTCCTTTTTCTGCATAGAAAGGCGTTTTATCTATCACGACTTCTCCTTCTTCTCCTTCTTCAAGGGAATTCACGATATCCCCTTCTCTCAGGACATAGAATACATTTCCTTCATCCTCCAATCTTTCATAGCCGGTGAAAACGGTTTTCACTTCTTTCGAAATATAATCGAAAACCTCGCTTTTCTTGAAGAACTCCCTTGTTCCCAAAGCTTTTCTTGCTCTTTGTTTTTGCTCTTTCATAAGCTTTTCAAAACCTTCCACATCTACATTCACCTTTCTTTCTTTCGCTATTTCCATCGTGAGTTCAAGGGGGAAACCATAAGTGTCGTATAACTTGAAAGCATCTGCCCCTGAAATCACACCCTCACACCTTTCTATAATCTTTTCCAGAATGTTCAAACCCTGCTCCACTGTCTTCAGGAATCTTTCCTCTTCCTCCTTCAAAACTTCTTTCACCAGCTCCTTCTTTTCCACGATTTCTCTGTATACCTTTCCCATTTTTTCAACGACCGCTGATACCAGTTTGTAAAGGAAGGGTCCTTTCATACCGAGAAGCACACCATGCCTTAGGGCTCTCCTTATTATCCTTCTGAGCACATATCCCCTTCCCTCGTTCGATGGGAAAACTCCATCACTTATTAAAAACGTGATGGCTCTTATGTGATCTGCGATGACTCTTATGGAGATGTCGTTTTCTTTGCTTCGACCATATTGAACGCCTGTTGCATTTTCAATCTCTCCTATGATTGGTTTGAAAAGATCCGTCTCGAAGTTACTGTACACTCCCTGCATCATCGCAGCGATCCTTTCGAGGCCTGCCCCTGTGTCTATATTCTTCCTTGGAAGTGGATGAAGCTTCCCTTTCTCATCTTGGTAGTATTCTGTGAAAACAAGGTTCCATATCTCAACGAATCTCCCTTCAGAATTCGCAGGAGTGCATTCCTCCCCCTCAGGGCATCCCTCATTCATGCCTGTGTCATAGAATATCTCAGTATCGGGCCCACAGGGACCGGTAGGTCCCGCTGGCCCCCAGAAATTGTCTTCTTTTCCCATTTTCACAATTCTGCTAGATGGAACACCAACGACCTCTCTCCAGATCCTGTAAGCTTCTTCATCTTCTTCGTAAACCGATATCCACAGTTTTTCTTCGGGAACTCCTAGAACCCAAGTTACGTACTCCCAGGCCCATGTTATGGCTTCCTCTTTGAAATAATCACCGAAGGAGAAATTTCCAAGCATTTCGAAAAAAGTGTGGTGCCTTGGGGTTTTCCCAACGTTCTCTATATCAACGGTTCTCAAACATTTCTGGCAGGTTGCTATCCGGGTGTAAACCGGTTCCACTTTTCCCCAAAATATGGGTTTGAAAGGTACCATACCAGCAACTGTGAATAGAAGTTGAGGATCATCCGGTATAAGGGAAGCACTCGGAAGGATCTTATGTCCTTTTTTCTCGAAAAATTCGAGGAAAGATCTCCTTATATCATCCGAACTCATATACCTCACATAATCCCTCCTTTCAGGACTTTGAGCATGATATAAACAACTGGCGTGACGAACAGCAGACCATCTATCCTATCAAGCATTCCTCCATGCCCAGGTAGAACACTTCCAGAATCCTTCAAACCGAAAGATCTTTTTATGGCGGATTCGAAGATGTCTCCCAAAGTTCCCATAACTGAGACGATTAATGAAAAGAAGAGAAGTCCTTGGTAAGGTATGATCCAGCTCTTGAAGAAATTTTCGGCTATTATTTTGTAAATCACAGAAAAGACAAAAGTTCCGAGAAACCCTCCCAGAACACCTTCCAAACTCTTTTTAGGACTGTACTTTGGAGAGATCCTGATTCTTCCAAATTTCATACCGGTGAAGTATGCGGAAGTGTCGAAGATCCAGACAGCCGTTAACGTGAGAAGGGCGTTAGCTGCCCCAAACTCTTTATAAATGGGCATGAAAAATGAAAGAGCACCCGGAACGTATACCAAGCCAAATATAGGATAGACAATTCTATCGAGAATAATTGAAGTGTCTTTGATATAGATTATCGTCACCACTGAGCTGATCAGAAAAAGGGACAATATCACGATGTAAGGTTCCTTAAAAAAAAACAAACCGTAAAGTATCGGATAGGAAACCAACAATCCCAAGTAGAAGAACCACATGTAATCCTTGAACTTCATGGAAAGAAGTTCATATCCTGCAAGAAGAACAACAGCTGAGACAAGTCCAACAAGGCTTTTGTAACTGATGAAACATAAAATAACAAAAGGAAGTATGGAAAAAGCCGTTATTAAACGTGTTTTCAGATCATCTCTCATGTTACCCCCCCAAATCTTCTTTCCCTTTTCGAATAATCCTCCAGGGCTTTTGTGAAATCATCTTTTGTGAAATCCGGCCAGAGCTTCTCTGTGAAATAGAGTTCGCTGTACGCGGATTGCCAGAGAAGAAAGTTGCTTAATCTCATCTCACCAGAAGTTCTTATTATCAAATCCGGATCTGGGACATCCGGCAAGTACAGGTACTTCCTGAAGCTTTCTTCATTCACTTCGGTTGCTCCTTCTTTTAAAATCTTCCTGACAGCATCTACGATCTCTGCTCTTCCACCGTAATTCAAGGCGATTATGAGATTCAATCCATCGTTCAACTTTGTCGCCTCTTCTGTCTCTCTACATTTGTTTTTCAATTTCTCTGGGAGATCTTCTAATCTTCCCATGAATCTGAGCCTTACGTTTTCTTTGATAAGCTCTGATGTTTTGGCTTCAAGCTTTTCAATAAGGAGTGAGAAAAGGTATTCAACCTCTTCCTTTGGCCTCTTCCAATTCTCCGTTGAGAAAGTGTAGAGAGTTAAGTATTTTATCCCGAACTCTGCAGACCATCTAACAACGTTCTCCACAACCTCCGCACCTTTTTTGTGCCCTATCACTCTAGGTAATCCCTTTCTCCTGGCCCATCTACCGTTTCCATCCATTATTATCGCAACGTGATTTGGAACTCTCATCAGAACTCCATGATCTCCTTTTCCTTTTTCTCGAGGAGTTCATCCAGCTTTTCTATATAATCGTCTGTTAACTTTTGAAGTTCTTTTTCCAACCTCCTAGCATCATCTTCGGGTATTTCGCCATCTTTTTCCATGTCCTTTATTTTCTTCATGCCATCCCTTCTTATATTTCTCACCGCTATTTTCCCTTCTTCAACGATCTCTTTAGCTTTTTTAACCCATTTTTGCCTTTGCTCCATCGTGGGTGTTGGGAAAATGAGCTTTATAACGTTTCCATCATTCATCGGATTCAAACCCAGATCCGATGCAAGGATTGCTTTTTCCATAGCTGAAAGAGTGCTTTTGTCCCAGGGTTTTATTATCAAAGCTCTCTCTTCCGCAATGCTTATCGTAGCCAGCTGATTTATCGGTGTAGGTACTCCATAATAATCAACTTTTATCTCTTCCAATATTGCGGGAGATGGCCTTCCTGTTCTCATCTTTCTAAGATCATCTTCAATTTTTGAAAGACTTTTCTTCATCCTCTGCTCAGCTTCTTTAAGTATTGGATGTTTCATAGCTCTCCCTCCCTCTTTACTGTGATTCTCCAAAGATTATACTATACTCCCATTGAGAAGCTAACATAGCCTTTCCAACGCTTGGTGATGTGTAAAACTTTTCACACACTCTCCGCAATCTTTCTAAGGAAGAATCCGACGAATAGGCTACCAAGGCTGAGATGCTCTCTATTACCAACATTTCGAATCCACCTTTTCACCATCTAATTTCCGTTACCATCTCTTCCAGGGCTACTATCAAAAACAAAGTAATTCCTGCCATAACAGAAGCTATCAAGAAATGATTGGCAGCAAGAAAGAAATGAAATGGAGCAGAATGTGGACTGGAAGCAGTATGAAACCAGCTATGGCGAGCAATGAAAAGGTAACGAGAGTACTTCAAGAAGGTTCTCTACTTTTCTCTTCATTCGGATCTTTCGTAAT
>QNAV01000049.1:0-7309 GCA_003641585.1 Thermotoga sp.
GAAGTCTACTTTGGAAAATATGGATACAAGTTGAACATAAATTCAGAGAAGGACATAGACAGAGTCACGATAAGAGAGAGGTTGGAAGCTATCATCGTTAAAAAGGGAGAAGACATGGACTATGTAGAAGGAAAAGTTGTGGACTTTGATTACAAAACCTATCCAGTCAAGTGGTTTATCAAAACCTGGGGAGCAGATAAGAAATACAGAATAGGATACTTCTTCTGGCTCATACCATCGAGGCTTCACCTTTTCGGTGTCGAAAATTACGATAACAACGAATACGTGAGGCTGTACATAATGGGAGCAGACAAGTATGGAAGAGACCTTTGGTCCAGGATAGTCTTTGCCTCCAGAATCTCTCTCTCCATAGGTTTGATAGGAATGGCAATAACATTTGCTCTAGCTCTAGTGTTTGGAGGGATATCTGGATTCTATGGGGGATTCGTTGATGAAGTTATGATGAGAATAGCCGAGATAATAATGTCGATACCAAATTTTTATCTCTTGATCCTTTTAAGATCCCTGCTGCCCCTCGATATCCCTTCAACACAGATATACATCCTCCTTGTTTTCATACTCTCATTCATTGGATGGGCTGGAAGATCCAGGGTCATCAGAGGTATGGTTCTATCCATAAAGCAGAAAGAATTCGTAGAAGCAGCGATTGCTATAGGTCTTCCAAACAGAAAAGTTCTCTTCAAACATGTCCTTCCCAATACCATGAGCTACTTGATAGTCGCTGCAACTCTTGCTATTCCCGGTTACATCCTTGGAGAAGCGAGTCTCAGTTACCTTGGACTTGGAATAAGAGAACCTGATGCCAGTTGGGGACTGATGCTTGCTCAGGCACAGGATGTCACCATAATGACAAAATCTCCATGGCTTTTAATACCTGGTATATTCATATTCATCACGGTCCTGGCCTTCAACTTCGTCGGTGATGCCTTGAGAGACGCTTTGGATCCAAGATCTCTGGGCTGAGCTTTTTACCAGTGATTCAAAGGAGCGATCCGTCAGTCAGGGTCGTTCCTTATTGTGTTATTATGTTCTTGAAGATTTCCAATAATGAGGTGTCTTGATGATAAAATACAGACTCAGAGGAAAAAATGTGGAGCAACTTGTAGATCTTGCCCAAAGTGGTTTGAAGGATGCCCTCGAGATGATAATAGAAAAGTACTATCCTATGGTTTTGAAGATATCTTCAAAGTATTACGCTCCTTGGGCAGAAAAAGATGATATTGTTCAAAATGGCCTGGTTGGGTTAATAAAAGCGGTTTTTTACTATAACAAAGAGAAAAGTGGTTTCACCTCTTTTGCGTGGAGAAGTATAGAGGCAGAAATACAATCTTTTCTAACTTATTTAAATAGAAAAAAGAATAAAATCCTTTCAGAAGCTGTGAGCGTCGATGCGTTTACAGAAGATGGTGAGGGAGAATCATCGTATTTCCTGTCAGATTATAAGTTAACAACCTCAAGAAAAGCGATTGTAGAGTATCTGATAGAAGAAGTGATGAAATTTTTGAGTGAGGAGGAAAAGGAGATATTCTCCATGTGGTTGAACGGTTACTCTTACAGAGATATAAGCGAAAATGTGGGAGTGTCCCCTAAGAAGGTAGACAACACTGTTCAAAAGGTCAGGAGAATTTTGAAAGACAGAGGGAAATCGAGTATATTCAACTTGTTGAAGGAGCTAATCTGAATGGAGGGAAAACATGGGAAAAGGAAATTTCATCACGACCTTTCTAGCGTTTTTATTGCTTGTTTCCATGGTTCTAGCCATGGTTTTTTCCATCTCCGCATTCATTATGGAGAGGAAAATCGTGAAAGAATTGAGAGTTGTAAAAAGTGCCCTCAGTGAGAAAATATCTATCAATTCCGATAGAATTTCAAAATTGGAAAATATGTTGGCTCCAAACTCACTTTTCGATAGATATGTGAACGCTGTCAATTATTTCAAAAACGCTGTGGTCGATCTGGAAGCCATCTTCACGGAGATGAACAACGATCCGACAACTGGGTACATAAAGTTCTTCGTTATAGGCTACGATCCAGTGTGGATAACCGTCAAGAAAGGAAACACGATCCTTTTCTCGAAGGATTTGAAACCGGGTCTTTCTCCATACAGATTCTACTATTTTAAAAAACCCAAAATAGAAACAGAGTACACGATCGTTGTACCACCAGACTCAACGATAGTTGTGGGTATACCAGGCAGAGTTTACGCTTTGGTATTCGGAGTTAGTGGGGGGAGGTACCACCCCACGAAAGTTGTTCAGCTTAAAACCTCTAGAATAAATAATCTTGAGAAAGACCTCAGTCTCTACATTCCCAAAAAATGAAAAGAGGAGGGGGTGGGGCCCTCCTCTCTAACTTCATCGGGTCCATCCAAGGGGGGGATAGGGGGGATTCTTTCAGAGATCGTAAATCAGAAAAGTAACACCCTTTTGATTCATAAGTGACGGATTAAAAAAGTGATAGTTAAAAATAGCTCAAATACCACTTCCAGGTAGGGGGTGGATTGTTTGAAAGTCATTGTTTTGAAAGATATAAAAGTAAAGGATAGTGAGGGTGAAGAGGTATTTTTTGCAAGTACGATAGATAACGTCAAGAGAGCTTTTATTTCTTTCGTTTTCTCTCTTTTCAATGACAGTACATACCTGTTCATAAACCTTTTTGGTAAAGCAGCTCTACCTGAAGAGCTCGAAACATTTATGGATGAAGTGTTCCCTAAAGATAGGAGAATCGTGATTTTAGACCAAGAACTTACAGGTGCTTTGAAGCTTCCTCCCAACGTTTATTTCCACGATGAACAGGATTGGGTCAAGATCGAAGAAGAAAAAGTGTTTATAGAGGGGATAGAAATACCCACAGATTTCTCTTCGAGCCCTATAAACAACTTTCCCAGTTGTGTTATCTACGAGAATAGGGCTTTTTCAAAAGTCAATCTAGACTTTCCTTCTTTAAAACTCAACATCCTAGAGGAATTCGAAGAATCTCCTTTAAATCTCATCAATGAAAAAGAGCTTTTCGTCTTAAACACCTTCCTCACGCCGCTTGAAGTCGAAAAGATAAGGCATTTAAAGAACGTGAAAGCTCTTTATGAAGAGATACCTGAATCACCTATTTGCTTCCGGAAATATCTAGAAAGGTTGGAAAAAAGAGTTGAAAAAATGGTCGTTCTAGAGATGCTTCGAGGAGAGTGAGAATGTTGAGACTGAGAAAGGTGGAAATAGAAGGTTTTGGTAAATTCAAGGGATTCGAAATTGAGTTCAGAGAAGGGCTGAATCTGGTATATGGCCCAAATAACGCAGGCAAAACAACTTTAGCAAATTTCATCCGATACCTTCTCAGCGAAGCTAAAGCCGAAGAAATAGAAAGATACAGGCCTTGGTATCATGACGTTTTTGGAGGGAATCTTTTTGTAGAAACATATGAAGGAGAAAAAGTTATAAATCTCTCGGAAAAGGCTCACTTGATCGACAGAGATCTTTTTGACCTTTCCTCCTTCCTTTCCGAGACGTACGATGGAAAGATGGAAAAATCGGTTGACAGGAAGATCATTCTACTTTTCAGAGAAAAGTATTCAAACAAAGAGCTGATCAGGAATATTGAGAATGCTCTCAAACGAGGCCCAAGTATCTTTGTAGATCGGAAGAAAAAAGTTATGGATGAAATCGCTGAGATTGAGGAAAAACTGAATATATGGAAGGAGAGAAAAAAAGAGATCCTTTCTTTGAGGAGAGAAAAAATAATTTTGGAGAAAAGGTTGAAAGAGCTTTCCAAAGACTACGAGTATAAGAGAAAAAAATTTGAAGAGGATAAGAAAAGGAGAATTGAGGAGATCAAAAAGAAATTAGAAGAGCTTGAAAAAGAAATACAGTATCTTGAAGATGAAAGGCGTAAAAGATCGCACTTGAGAAAGGCCAGTGTAGAAAATCTAAAAGAAGCTATTATCCTGAGTGAGGAGATATCAAAGTTAAGCAAAGAACTGAACGAATTGTTAAAAAGAAAGGAAAATCTAATGGAGGATATTCAGAAGCTAAGGGCATCTCACGAAGATTTTCTCAGAAGAGCTGGTGACAAGAGTATAACAGAGGTTGAAGTAAGATTGAAGAACGCTCGTCTGTTACTGGATATGAAAAAGAGGGAGAAAAGTATCTCCATAGATCAAACGCTTTCAAAAGTAGAAAGTGTGCTGTCTGAAATAAGTGAGGAGTTGGAAAAGGAACGTTACAGGCTAGAATCCTTAGAGAAAGATTTAAGGGATATAAGAAAGAAGACAAGAAGAGATCTTATAAAGAGCTTGTTATTTCTTATCGGAGCAGGTACCTTTTTGGTACTCGGTATGACGTTTTCAAAATACTTTCACATAGGAAGCGTTACGCTGGCTTTCCTCTCCGTAGTTTACATCTTTACCATCAGACTCGATAGAATGAAAGCCAATAGTGTGGAAGAAGAGATAATAGAATCAAACATAGCCATAAGGAATTTGGAGAGGAGAAGAAGGGATGTTTTCAAAGAATTGAAGGGGATAGAGGGTATAACTGGTTTTGAGAGCATCAACGAACTCCGAGAAAAACTGGAGAAGATGCTTATCTCATCCCCCAAATTGGAAAGGATCGATAAAGAAATTTTGAGCATTCTCAAGGATTTGGGGTATGAAGAGTCTGAAGATGTTGAGAGTATTTTAGCTAAAGCTGAAGAAGATTTGAATAAGGTGAAGGGTAGCATCATGAAACTGAAAGATGCGGAAATGAAACTGGAAAACCTCACAAATCGTGAGAGAAGTTTGAGAGCTCATTTGGAAGAATTCGTTAAGCGGAAGAATGAAATATTGAAAGACAACGGGTGTGAGAGTATAGGTGATGTTGAAAGAATTCTCGAAGAATTGGAGAATTTAAGTCGAATTGAAGAATCGATAGCCCAGAAAAGGAAGGATGTTGAAAAATACGAGATGATGCTGAAAGAATTGGAAATGAAGGAGGAAAATGAGGAGATCGTAAAGCTCGAAAGAATTATAGAAAAGGAAAGAAAGAAACTCGAAAGTTTGAAAGTACCGAACCTCGAAACGCCAGAAGACATGTTTTTGAAGTTAGAAGAGAAAAGAAAGGAACTTTCGAGACTGGAAGCCAGGATATCTGCCTACCCTTACGTCGAGAGTTTTTTGAAGAGCATCAAGGAAGAGATCATCTCCGCCTACAAAGATGATCTGGCAGAATCGATTCTGAGAAACTCCAGCAGGTTTTCTAGAGATATAGATAACTTCATCGTAGAAAGCGATTTGAGTTTGCGAGTTTTCATATCGAACAAAGTGTTCAAGCCATCTGAGATACTGGGTGGAGCTTTTCTGAACATACTGTCACTTCTTTACAAGATATCCATCCACGATCTATTGGAACTTGATCTCCCTTTGATACTCGACAACCCATTTGTGAATCTCGATGATAGAATGATTGGAATCATGAAGGACTTTCTCAAGGAGATCTCAGAGAAGAGGCAGGTGATCTTTTTAACAAGCGATACCAGAGTGATCCAGAATGAAACCTACTTCGAATTATCTTGATTTCGCTTCACAAGGTATATACCATCTCCCACAATCTCAGGAGGGATCTTTCCTTCATAGATTACTTTTAGCTTTTCACCTTCTTTCATGAACCCCACGATCCTTGTACCTCTGGATCTTGAAAAAGGTTTGGGAACATGTACAGGAGGCTTCACATCCGAAAAATTCTTCAGTTTCAGATGAAGGGTCAGAGAATCTTTCAAAATCTGCTCAGGAATTTCAACAACTTTTCTATCTCCCTTTTCATAGTATGAAAATTCGATGGCTCTATCACAAACCAAAACAGATTCTATCTCCGATAGAAGAGGTATTCCCACACGCATCTTCAAGGTGATCTCCCCGTCGTATCTTTTCAAGATCGTTATAAACATATCTTCTCCTTCTCTTTCGCAAATGACACTCACTGAACCTGTGGAAAAAGGA
The DNA here is from genome assembly GCA_003641585.1 of Thermotoga sp. GTDB lineage: Bacteria > Thermotogota > Thermotogae > Thermotogales > Thermotogaceae > 4484-232. The sequence continues at coordinate 5,990 of QNAV01000049.1, forward strand.
AGTGACGATACTCTTAAACGGGTGATGTTAGAAGGTATCCTCAGATTCAGATTCACCCTCTTTTTCAGAGCATCAGGCTTGTACCCTAACATCCCTTCGACGAAGGGTTGTACAACCATGGATTGGGACCATGCTTGAAAAGGACAAACCCCAGCAGGCTTGTAGACTTTCCCATGAAGTACCTCCGAAATGTAGCCTTTAGTCCAATTCCTGTAATCCAAAGCGTTGTTCATCATGTGAACGTATCCATTTATCGAATACCAGCTTTCATACTCTGCAAGAGATACCCATCCTGTAAATAACGGCCACACACTTCCTTCGTGGTAGCCCCGAGGATCAAATACTTCTGATGATTTCTTAACTAACCTGACTCCCCAATCAGTTGTGAACTCATTACTTGCAAAATCCTCGAGCATCTTTTCTCTCCTGTTCTCCGGTATTACGTTAAACATCATACCAACGGAAGGCAGTATCGTTTCGTGTGGTATCTTTCTACCAGATACATCGAGCCCCACACAATAATACCCCTTCTCTGGATCCCAGAATCTTTCGAAAGCTTCTCTTGTTCTTTTTAAAATTTCTTTCTGCTCTCTCATATTCTTTCCCAGAAAATCTCCAACTTCGATGATCTCCTCTAAGGCTTTTATCCAGATGGCGTTTGTGTACGAAGTTGTATGAGATACTCCGATCCTTCCTCCTTCTATCCATCCATGTCCAACACGTTCGTTCTCAACCAAACCGTCATCGTTTTTATCGGTTGATGAAACGTATTTTAGCGCTTTCATGAGGCTATTCCAATACCTTTTCGCAAAGTTGACATCACCTGTGTACTTTACATACCTTGCAAAAGTTAGGATGAAAAGAGGGGTTGAGTCGGAGGCGTCGTAATGAACAGAACCACTGGTTGTGAGTTCGTGATATATCTTCCCATCTGGTCCCTGGTATTTCATTAAAAGAAGGAGATTATCCTTCACAGCCTGGAAATCTCCTAAATCCAGAAGAGCCAGAGACACCCATTCGCTATCCCTTCCAAAGTACCAGGCATATCCAGGTCTTCCTTCGAACCATCCAGGGAGGGACTTTCCATAACCTGCCACTAACCCTCTCCCCAAACCAGGTGTTTTTACAAGGAATCTACTCAGGCCGATCTTTGCCCATTTCAAGCTTTCTTCAAGAACCTTATCATCTGTTTCCACATTCACCCTTTTTAAAACATCCTCGAAGAATCTTTCCAGAGTCTTGTTTTGATATTCAAGATCGAGAATTCTATCAACTGCCAGAGCTTCTTTCATCTTTCCAACGACCGCCAGGGTAATTTTA
>QNAV01000050.1:0-7299 GCA_003641585.1 Thermotoga sp.
GAGCTTCCCAAGCCCTTTCCCTTCACTTCCAAAAACGACACCTACTGGTCCTGTGAGATCTTCTTCGTAATAAGGTTTTCCATCCATATCCACAGCATAAACCCACACATCTCTTTCTTTTAAGGCCTCTATCGTTCTTGCAAGATTCGTAACGAGCACTATGGGTATCTTGAAAACAGCCCCTGCAGATACTTTCACAACAGCCGGTGTCACTTTGACCGATCTGTCTTTTGGTATGATCACTCCAGTTGCTCCAGCTCCAGCTGCGGATCTTATGATGGCTCCTAAATTGTGTGGATCTTGGATGTGATCCAAGAGCACAAAAAACGGCGTTTCCACATTCAGAACCTCTTCCAGGTCAGAATACTTGAAATCCTCTATATCCATTACAACTCCTTGATGTCCTTTTCCCACCATACTCGTGAGTTTCTCTTTCTCAGCGAAATGGTATTTTATACCCCGTCTTTCGACCTCTTCCACAAGTTCAAGAAAACCTTTTTCATATCTTTCCAATTTCGCGAAAAAAACCTTTTTTATCCTGATGCCAGACTTTAGGGCTTCTTCCAATATTCTTCTTCCGTAGACTCTCAACTTCTTTTCACCCTCGTCATCAGAATATCCATTATTCTTCTCTCTCTTCCAGAGATGTAAAGGTAACCTATTAAAGCTTCAAAACCCGTGCTTTTTCTGTATAAAGGGTCGTTCCCATACCTTTTCGCTGATTTCGAATTCATAGCTCTTTTTACAACCCCTTTTTCCTCCTCAGATAGATCTTCCCATACTCTTTCAAGTAGTTTTGCCTGCCCATTTCTCGATGTGATGTTTTTCACCTTGGAGCTTATGACCCCAACTTTATAGGATCCGAGGAAATGGATTCTGTAGAAAAGCTCCATCACGGAATCTCCAAGGTAAGCCAATGTGGCGATGGGAATTCTTTTGATATCCACTTTGGGAACTTCAAACAGCAATACTTCACCTCCCTGTCAATCATGCAAGCTTTCGTAGATACATGTTATCATGTAGTCTCTATCCGTCATATATTTTGAAAGGCTATCTTCTAAAAACTGTATTGGAAGGATGTTTTCGGGAAGCCTAGGAATAGGAAGATCCGCTGTCAGAGTGGGCAGGATTGTTCTCAGTGAATCGAATGTTTTCCCTATATCTTCTTTCAGAGCTTCTAGATCCTCTTCCTTCACCAAAGCTTCCATTCTGACAAGTCCTTTAAGCCCCTTTGAATCCACGAGTTTCAAATAGGTTCCCACTTTTAAAGCCCTGAGGTTGCCGTGGACCCTCCAGATGAACATCCTACTCCTCTCACTTTTTCTCATACTATAATAGTTCTTAAACGTTGCGTGGGAAAAACCTGTTGCCATTATGTTCTTCACAAGACCAACGGGACCCCTTCCAGGTTTGAAATACATATCCTCTATATCGGGAAGAGTTCCATCTTTAACCACCAAGGCTCTGCTGTATTCGCCAAGAGCCTTTATGACCGCTCCTTTTTCATGCTCTCTAAGGACCGAATCGACAGAATCATGACAATCTTTCCCTCTCATGAATATCTCAAAAACGTAGTTCTTGACGTATACTCTATCCATAACCTTCCCGTAAAAATTCCTGAAATCTTCGGGAAAACCCAGTATCTTCAGAACCTTTGGAGGGTTTTCAGGTGAGAAGAGGGGATACACCCCCCTCTCCTTTTCCCACATAACTCCTCCAACAGCTATCTCAGAAAAAACTCCTGTGAACGGTCCGAACATGGCTGATAGAAAACTTCTTCTCTTTCCATCGATGAAAACGATTCTTTTGATTTCGATACCCTCTCCAGGCTCATCATTTTCCACGATGGTGTATCTCTCAACCTGCCTTATATTCCTCAGGGTAGGGGTTTCTATCTCGTGTATAACAGGCTCCATCTTTGTTATCAGATCCTTCAATTCCGACAATTTCATCCAGATCACCTCAGAAGAACTTCCGCTATATTTTCAAGAATTTCGAAGTAATCCTTTGCATTCGTTCCCAGAACATCGACTTCCCTTATCTCCAGTTTCGTTTCCTTGGAAAGAACCGTTAGTATCTTAGATGGAATGTTTTTTTCCTTGATTAGGTATTTTATCCCGTTCTTTCGACAGAACCTAATAGCTTCCCTAACCTTCTTCAAGGAAGCTCCTTCACCGTGCCCCGTTTCTAAGAAAAACACATCAGATCCTAGAAACCTTTTGACGAAATGGTAAAGTGCTGGATGTGATTCAACAACGGGTTTTCCCCTTATACTTTCTAGCATCTCATAGAGATTATCCGAAAAGTTCATAAGTTTTTCGTAAAATTTCCAAAAGTTATTTCTGAATACCTCCGATTTCTTCGGGAAAATTTTCGCCAGTTTTTCATATACCCTGTATGACATGATCGATACGAGCACAGGATCCAACCATATGTGAGGATTCTCGCTGAAAGATTCCTCCAAGATCCCCTGTGAGAGAACCAGTACTTTATCCCTGAACGCACTCGAAACCTTGTCGAACCACTCCTCGAATCCCTTCCCAAGCAGAATGATCAAATCAGCTTTCTCAAACTTCGTCATATCACTGATCTTGAGCTGATAAAGATGGGGATTTACATTCGAAGGTATCAAAACCTCCAATTCCACCTCATTTTGCACAATCTCTTTCACTATAAGGTAAATCGGATTTATGGAAACCACTATGAACGAAAACATGGAAAGAGGTAATAATATTAGAAAAATCATCAGAGGTTTCTTCACCATTTTCATCATCTCTCAAAGCTTTTTTACAACCTCTGATATTATTCGTGCTATGAGTTTCCCCGTTTTTTCCGCCACTTCCAGAACTTCCTCCGCTGTCAAAGGCTTCAGACCTTCTGGGACCGCCCTATCGGTTATAGCGGATATGCCAAGGACCTTTATCCCTCCATGACGTGCAACTATGACCTCAGGTACCGTGGACATACCTACAGCATCTGCTCCGAAATGTCTCAACATCCTGAGTTCTGCGGGAGTTTCAAAATTTGGACCTGCAACGGCTACGTAAACACCCTGATACACCGGTATACCCAATTCTTTAGCAGAATTGTAAGCCATCTGTCTGAGCTCTTTGTCATAAGCTTCCGACATGTCGGGAAATCTTGGCCCCCATTCATCGATGTTGGGTCCTCTGAGAGGATTGTCTCCCATGAAGTTTATGTGATCGGTGATTATCATGGGCCTTCCGATCTCAAAATCCGGGTTCAAACCACCGGCTGCGTTCGTGACTATGAGGATCTCCACACCGAGTAATTGCATAATTCTAATAGGAAAGGTAACATCCTTCATGGAGTAACCCTCATAGTAATGGAATCTTCCGTTCATGAGCATCACAGGTTTTCCATGAAGTTCTCCAAAGATCAGTTCTCCTTTATGTCCAGGTGCTGTCGATACGGGAAATCCAGGTATATCTCTGTAGGATATTACTGTGGTATCTTCCGTCTCCTCCGCTATGACATGAAGACCAGATCCAAGCACTATCGCGAATTTCGGGGTTTCAGTGATTTTATCTTTCAAATAATCAACAGCTTCGTTCACTCTCTCAATGTATTCTTTGATGTTCTCCAAGGGGACCACCTCCCATAGAAATTTATCAAGAATAATTCTAGCATAACCCACGTTTTTAAGATATTATTACTCTAGGAGGGATACATGATGAGTGAACTCGCACTCTCAATAGACTGTGGAACGCAAAGCTTGAGAGCTCTGCTTTTCGACAGTGAAGGGCATCTTCTGGACGGAGAGAGAGTGTATTACACTCCATACTACAGTTTGAGACCTGGTTGGACAGAGCAGGATCCAGATTTATATTGGAGGACTCTGATAAAAGCTGTTAAAAAAGTCGTTGAAAGGAATCAGGAAAGAATCACTAAGATAATTGGTATGACGGTAACCACGCAGAGAGCAACCTTGGTACTGGTTGGAAAAGATGGACTTCCTCTGAGAGCGGCCATAGTATGGCTCGATCAGAGAAAAGCAAGGTTCGATGCTAAGATTCCCCTGTATATGAGAATAGCCCATAAATTTGTGGGAATGGATGAAGCTGTCAGGATAGTTCAGATGGATGGAAAAGTCAATTGGGTGAGACAGAACGAACCGGAAGTTTGGAAGAAAACTAGCAAAGTTCTTCTGCTTTCCGGATATCTGAATTACAGGCTAACGGGAAGATTTGTAGATTCTGTGGCATCACAGATAGGTCACATCCCATTCGATTACAAAAGAAGAAGGTGGGCGACAAAAAGCGATGTGAAGTACTACATATTCCCTGTTGAAAAGGAAAAGTTGCCAGATCTTGTGGAGCCATCAGAAACGATAGGTTATCTCTCAAAAGATGTTTCAAAACTCATGGGCCTTCCCTCTAGCCTTCCAGTCATAGCTTCAGGATCCGACAAGGGATGTGAAACACTCGGTCTTGGCGTTCTATCGGAGGACAAAGCGAGTCTGAGTTTTGGAACAACCGCAACAATTCAAGTGACCACCAAAAGGTATTTCGAGCCAATTAAGTACATGCCAGCCTATCCCGCTTTGATACCAGGTTATTATAACCCCGAAGTTGAGATTTTCAGAGGCTTCTGGATGATAACATGGTTCAAGGAAGAATTCGGTGCAAAAGAAGTTGAAGAAGCTTTGAAGAAGGGGATACAACCTGAAGAGCTCTTCAACAGTTTTCTGAAGGAAGTACCTGCAGGCTCTCTTGGCTTGATCGTACAACCTTATTGGACACCTGGCCTTAAAATGCCGGAAGCCAAGGGGGCAATGATAGGGTTTGGAAGTGCCCATAGAAAACCACATATGTACAAAGCGATCATTGAAGGTTTGGGATTCGCTTTACTGGAGGGTTTGAGGAAGATAGAAAAACGTGGAAAGATCAAAGTGAAAGAGATCATGATAGCTGGAGGGGCATCTCAGAGTACCGAAATATGCCAGATAGTGACGGATATCTTCAATTTACCAGCGTACAGAGGTGAAACGCATGAAACGGCAGGGCTTGGCTCGGCGATACCGGTATTCGTAGGACTTGGCGTTCATAAAACCTTCAAAGAAGCCGTCAGTAAGATGGTTAGATACAGGGACAAATTCGAACCGGATCCAGAAAACGCTAGATTATACAGAAGAATCTTTGAAGAAGTTTATTCCAGGATGTACAGCAAACTGAAACCACTGTACAAAAAGATAAGGGAGATAACGAATTACCCAGAAAAGATTTAAAGTAACACTTAATTCCGCCTATGGAACAAGGTGAGAACTACCTTATCTTCTCTACTTTCAACGATCTCATTGAGAAAAAGGATTTCAAGATACTACTTCCCCACTTTCTCCCTCCATTGTTGATACTTCTCCTCCCACTTATCCGTTTCTTCTGGCAAGAACTCTCTACAGGGGAAAGATTCCCTTACCAACCTTCTTGCTTCCTTCACATCTGATACTTCCCCAAGGGTTATGAACTGTATCATGGCATTCCCTAAGGAAGTTGCCTCATAGGGACCCGCAATGACCCTCTTTCCTGTAACGTTCGCTGTAAATTGATTGACGAGTTCGTTTCTTGAAGCTCCCCCTACTATGTGAATGGTATCGAAGGATCTATCAACTATATCCTCCAGCTTTTCGATGACCCATCTGTAGTTGAAAGCCAGGTTTTCAAAAATTAACCTTGCAAACTCTCCCACATCTTTGGGAGTGTCTTGACCTGTTTCTTTAAGATACTCAGATATCTTTTTGGTCATCTTACCAGGAAGAAGGTATCTTCTATCGTCAGGATCTATAAAAGCTATGAATGATCTTGCAAAATCTGCTCTTCTCATGATTTCAGAGTAATCCAGGTTCCATTCTCTGTTACACTCCTCAAGAAGCCACATACCCGTTGCATCCTTTAGAAATCTGATTTTCCCCACTCCTCCTTCGTTGGTGAAATCGTTTGACAGGCTCTTTTCATTCACAATTGGTTCATCAGCTTCTGTGCCGATGAGAGACCACGTTCCAGAGCTTATGTATATCCCTTCCTTTTCGAATGGAACGGCAACAACGGCGGAAGCGGTATCATGACAGGCAGTTGCGATCACTTTTACATCTTTTTCGACACCCTTCACTCTTCCAAGGATCGTACCAGGCTTCACAACTTCTGGGAATATATCAATGGGTATGGAAAGATCTTTGAGGAGATCCCAGGCCCAATCGTTCTTTGGTACGCTGTAACATTGAGAAGTGGTTGTTAAAGTGTATTCACAGACAATTTCACCAGATAACCAGTAGTTGAAAAGGTCCGCTATCATCAGAAACGTCTTTGCAATATCAAGCAATGGATCTTCCTTCATGACCATGGAATACAATTGGTAGAGTGTGTTTATAGGCAGAAACTGTATGGCTGTCTCTTCATAGATTCTTCTCTTTCCCAATTTTTCGAGTACTTTTTCCATGACGCCAATGGTTCTCTCATCTCTGTAATGATAAGGTAAAAATATCAACCTTCCTTTGGAATCCAATAAAGCAAAATCCACCCCCCAAGAATCCACACCCAGACTTTCTACATCTTCTTCTAGGCCGTTCAATATATCTAAAAGATCTTCATAGAACTTAGGTGTGTTCCAAACAAGGATACTTCTCTCTTTTGTCGGTAAGAACACCCCCTTTGTTCTGAATCGTGCGATTTCTTTCAAAGATAATTTTGAATCCTTCTTCTCGACAAGAACTACCTTCCCGTTCGTCGCTCCCAGATCAACTGATAATACTTTCATCCTCTCTCCTCCACTATTTTTTCGTGATATCCACTGTTTCTATAATACAATAAGGGATCTTCAGGAAGATTTTTCTCTTTTCTGTACTTCCAGAGGATCGGTGAAACATCTCTTCTGAAGGCTTTTATGAGTTCTTCTTCTGCTTTCACAACATCGCATTTTCTCTGGTATTCCCTCAATTTCTCTCTGTTTATTGCCAGGGCTTGAGCAAATATGTATTGAGCAGTCACAACGGACTGTATCATGGCCTCTATTTTCGGCTTCGTTATGTGACATTGATCGAACATGTATCTTATATTCCTTGCAAAGTCTTTTGTTTCCTCATCTTCCATAGCGAAAGTGAGTTCTTTGAATATGAGGAAAACCTCATATGGATTTATAGATCCAAGAGTGAGATCATCATCTGCATATTTCTTGTTGTTGAAATGAAATCCTCCCAATTTTCTCTCAGATATTAGAGTTGCGATTATCTGTTCTATGTTTGTTCCGAGGGCATGGTGTCCAAGATCCACAAGAACGAAGGCCCTA
>QNAV01000051.1:0-7288 GCA_003641585.1 Thermotoga sp.
ATTCTTCAATTTCTTCCCAAGCCTGCATTTGTATATGTAAAGATAGTATTTAACAGCAATGGAAGTTGCAACGACCAAGAAGGCCGGAAGATTCAGTGAAAGACTCGGCGTTCCTTTAATCAGTCTCATTATAGACTCCTCGAGTAGTGACAAGCCCGCATAGAATATGACGAAAGATATGATTTTCGATGCGAGAGTCTCTGCTCTTTCATGACCGTAAGGATGTGTTTTATCGGGAGGTTTTGCTGAAAAATGCGCGGAGATGAGGATCACAACCGATGTGAAAATATCTGTGGAAGTATCTATACCGTCCGCCAGGATAGCCATACTACCGGTTATTAACCCCGTGATGATCTTCATGAGTGCAAGACCCGTATTTCCTATTATCCCAATCCATGCCCCTTTTTTTGACTCCTTTATCCTGTTCACCCGTTATCATTCCTTTTAAATGATTTCAAAGCCCCGCAAATTGCGGGGCTCTAGTCATCTTTTTATGGAGTAGAAAGAACCTAAACCTCTGAATTCACCCACATTTTCCAGCTCTTCCTCTATCCTGAGCAATCTATTGTATTTTGCGATTCTTTCGCTTCTCGAGAGAGAACCCGTTTTTATCATGCCCGCGTTGGTCCCAACCGCAAGATCCGCTATGAACGTGTCTTCGGTTTCCCCAGATCTATGAGAAATTATACAGGTAAGCCCACGAGTCTTCGCATACTCTATCGTTTCCAAAGTCTCTGTTACGGTTCCTATCTGATTCAATTTGATGAGTATGGAATTTGTCGCTCCCATTTCCACACCCCTTTTCAACCTGTTTATGTTCGTCACATACAGATCATCTCCAACTATCTGAACTTTTCCTCCGATCCTTTCTGTGAGCTTTACAAAAGCTTCCCAATCTTCTTCAGCGAACGGATCTTCTATGGAAATGATGGGATATTTCGCCACGAGTTCTTCGTAATATCCAAGTAATGCCTCACTGCTTTTCTTATCACCGTCTATCAGGTAAATCCCCTCTCCCTCATCGTAGAAGGATGAAGCGGCACAGTCAAGAGCGATGAAAACGTCTTCTCCTGGATTGTAACCAGCTTTCTCTATCGATTCTATCAACACCTTTATCGCCTCTTCATTTGAGGACAGGTTCGGTGCAAATCCTCCCTCATCTCCAACTGATGTTACATGTCCCTCATCATGGAGCAATTTTTTTAGGGTGTGGAAAATCTCAGCCCCACATCTCAAAGCTTCTTTGAAACTGTCAAAACCCACAGGAACTATCATGAATTCTTGAATGTCTAGGTTGTTGTCCGCGTGTTTTCCTCCGTTTATAACGTTCATGAATGGAACGGGGAGGACCTTGGAATTGGCCCCTCCTATGTACCTGTAAAGAGGTATACCCAGATAATTCGCCGCAGCTCTTGCCGCAGCCATGGATACGGATAGAATCGCATTCGCACCTAATTTCGTCTTGTTCTCAGTCCCATCGAGTTCCAGCATCTGTCTATCTATTTCTACTTGCTGAAAAACGTTCATACCAATGAGTTTTGGAGCTATGACTTCATTAACGTTTTTGACAGCCTTCAGAACTCCCTTCCCTTTATATCTCTTTTCATCCTTATCCCTGAGCTCCAAAGCCTCGAATTTTCCTGTTGATGCCCCAGATGGCACTATCGCCCTTCCGATACTACCATCATCCAGAACTACTTCAGCCTCAACTGTGGGATTTCCCCTGGAATCCAGAACTTCTCTTGCCCTTATATCCACTATCTCCGCGTACATGGAACAACACCTCCTTGATCGGAATGTGATTCTGAGAATATCAGGCATGTATCCTGAGGCTCATTTCAAGTTGTGTCAGTATAACTTTGAATCCCACGTTCCCAGCCACTTTGTGAAGTATATCATCTTCAGGAACAGCTGTCATCGTTATCAGTTCTTTTCCCGATTTTCTTTTAACATGATCAACGCATCCTTTGAAGAATTCCAGAAAATTTTCAAACGATATATCTTGTATAAAGCAATCGACGATAAAAGCAGATGTGGGAGTCGCTCCCCACACCAAGTATCCTTCCTTTCCTCTAAAGGCAACCCTTTCCATACTGTAGCGCTCACCTGATAGAAATAGAGTAAGTGGTTCTCTCTGCCAATTAGGTTTTCGATGGTTGTGAATCTGCACCTCAAGAGCGATCTTGTGAATCCACCTAGCATCGGTTTTAAAGAACCTCAAGAAAGGAGCATTCACCACCTTGTTTTCAAATCCCAGGGTGTAGAGCTTTCTTTGTACTTTAAATCCATTCTTTTGATAGAATCTGACAGCTCTTTCATCTTCTTCTATAACCTCTAAAATCACGGTGTTTACAGCCTTCCATTTGAGGTTCTCTATTGCATGCTCCAATATCCTGGATGCGAGCCCCGTTCCTCTTTTCTCCCGGATCACTCCCATAGCATCGATTCTGGCTTTATTTCTTCTTATTCCAACCACTATGAAACCTGTTGGATCCCCGTTCTCGTAAAATACGAACGAATCCTCGAAAGATAAGGAATTTTCCTTTGCATCCAGTTTGAAGGTGTAAACATCCCAATTTATGGGAAGTTTGTAGTCCTTAAAGATCTCATTAACGAGACTCACAAAATCGAGAAGGGAAACCTCGTTCAATCTCTTTATGGTTTCCAGAAAAATCACCTCACAAGGATATATCGAGTCCTTTCTGAGCTTCTTTTGTTGAGCCCTTAGCTCTCTTCATGGCTTCTCTCCACGCATCCAAAAGGCCTGACATCAATTCGGTCACTTCATCTAGTATTTTAACGTTTTTCTCAACGTTGGCATCTATGAGCCTTTTGAAGATGTAGTTGTATAGAGATCTCAGGTTCTTAGCTATTTCTCCACCTTTTTCCATGTTCAAAGATATGTTCAACTCCGTGATGATGTCCTGGGCTTTCTTTAGTTTTTCATTGACGGCTACGAAATCCTTGTTTTCAATATCTTTTTTCGAGGATTCCACGAGTTCCAGAAATTTTTCATAGAGTATTTCAACAAGTTTTGCAGGGCTCGCCGTTTTTACGAGGTTCTCCAGGTAAACGTCCTCCTTCATGCGATCTCCTCCAATCAACACTCCTTCATTTCAAGAATTTCCTTTGCTCTAGTGAAAAATTCCTTGTAATAGCTGAAAACCTTAGGGATATCACTTTCTATCATATCAGATATCTCAACTACATCCTTGTTGTTTAACGCCTCAACAAAATTCTTCAGGATTTTAACAACATCTTTCTCCCGATCGATCAATCCCAGTTCTTCAGGTCTCAATCCCGATATCTTTATCGTATCGACTCTTAACGTTTCCATCGCATTCAAGCCTTCTGCGAGGTCGTTTATCGACCTGTAACCTTCCGGAGATCCGGAAATCACCGAGTTGGATACCTTTGGGAGTAACTCCATGACTCTATCTATATACGATATCACTTCTTCCAGAGCTTCAAGAAGGAACGATCTCAATGATGTAAAAATCAGCTCCACTGTGGTATCTTCTTTCAGAGTGATTCCGCTGAATTCTTCTAGCCTTGAGAGGGGGATCTCTTCTCCGTCGAGCACGACACTTTTCAGAACCTGAGATCTCTGATCTTTTTTGATCTTTTCTATCAATTCTCCCAAAGTTTTGAACTCCTCAGGGGGCACTTCACTTTTTTTGCCATTAATTATCAATTTCATGAAAACCAACTCCCTTCATCCCCCATAATTTTAGGATAGCCACTATCGTTTTAGCATCCTCTATCTCCCCATTCAAGCACTCTTTTACCACGTCTTCGAAATCCCTCTCGACAACGTTGAGAAGTTCGTCTTCATCTGTTCTGTTTTCTCCTTTTTCCATATCCTCTGCTAGAAAAATGTGAATGATCTCACTTGAAAAACCAGGAGAGGTGTATATTTTACCGAGATAGATCATTCTTTTCGCTTTGTACCCCGTTTCTTCTTCGAGTTCTCTTCGAGCACATTCCTCCGGTGTCTCTCCAGGATCCAGTTTACCAGCAGGAAGTTCTAGCAGGATCTTGCCTATCGGGTATCTGTACTGTTCAACCATGATCACTTTGTTTTCTAACATTGGAATCACCACAACAGCTCCAGGGTGCTCCACGACTTCTCTTATACTCTCTTTACCATTTGAGAGCCTTACTCTATCGACCTTCACTTTCAGGATCTTACCTTTGAAAACCACATCGCTTTTCAACGTTGTCTCCTTCAAGTCTTCACCTCCATCATTTTTTCTAATTCAACTGGTATAACCGTTGAGATCCCATCCACAAGGGTGACACCATGCAGCATATCCGCAACTTCCATAACTATCTTGTTGTGTGTTATTATCAAAAACTGCGATTTTTTCGAGTATTCCTTTAAAAGCTTCTTGTATCTCTCTGCGTTGAAATCGTCCAGAGGAGCATCGACTTCGTCGAGAACGTAAAAAGGACTCGGCTTTACTTGAAGAAGTGCAAAGAGAAAGGCGATACCTATCAGCGCTTTTTCTCCACCAGACAAAAGCTGGAGTTTTTGAGCCTTTCTACCAGGTTTCCTTATGGAAATTTCAAAACCTGCTTCCAAGATATCTTCACTTGGGAGTATTCTGATTTCACCCTCCGCTCCAAAGAACAGCAAGGATACGAATCTACCGAAATTTTCATTGACTTTCTGGTAAACATCCATGAAAATACTTCTTGCTTCTCTATCCGTTTTTTCTATTATCTCCAATAATTTTTTCTTCGCCTCTTCTAAATCCTCCTTTTGTTTCAAAAGGTTTTCATACTCTTCTTCGACCTTCTTATACTCATCCACAGCTTCCAGATCCACTGGGCCCAGATATTTTATTCTGTTTTCGAGGTCCTTGATCTCTTTTTCTATATTTTCCAGGGTGACCTGATCGACTTCCTCCACTTCTTGAGGTTCTTCCTCCAATTCTTTCAGTATGTTGGAAAGTTTCATTTCAGATTCCTGGAGTGATAGATCTATATGATGTAAATATTCCCTCAAATTCTCCGCTTCTTCTTTTAATTTCCCCATTCTGTTTTCCAGATCTTCCATTTCCTTTAATTTCTCTTCTTTTCCTGTCTTTCTGTATCTCAAATTCTCAAAAAGCTCATCTGTTTCCTTCTTCAGAGTTTCCAGCTCTTTCTGATTCTCTCTTATCATCCCTTTCAACCTTTCTATTTCCTTCTCCAAATCCGTGGATTCCTTGGAAAGATTCCCCATCTCTTCATCGATCCTATCCTTCCTCCTTCTGATGTTCTCAAGCTCTTCTTCATACCTTTTACTCTTTTCACGAAGGTTTCCTATCTCGAGTTTTAAATCCAAAATTTTTTCGGAGAGTTCATCCAGAACTTTTTTCTCCTTATTCAGATCTTCAGAGAATTCTTTCATCTTGTTTTCCAACTCTTTCCTCGTTTTGTAAATGTTTTCCATATCCTCTAGAGCTTTTTCTCTCCTTGCTTTCATACCTTCCAATTTCATGTGATATTCCTTTTTCAGTTTCTCAAGTTCTTCAACTTCTCCTTCCATCCTTTCTATGGATCTTGCAAGATCCTCTCTTGTACGCTTGACATTGGCAACTTTAAGTGAAAGCTCTGAAAGTTCCCTTTCAACTATTTTCTCCTGCTTTGTGAGCGTTTCAATCTCCGTATCCAAGGATGCGAGGGTTTCTTCCAGTCTGTTCAAATCTCGTGAGAGTTTCAAAAGCTCTTTCTTTATCTCTTCAAGCCTTATTTTCCTCTTGAAAGGTGTTCTTATCTCCTCAGACTTCGTACTCCCTCCTGAGATGGCCCCCTTTCCATGGATCATCTGACCATCCAGGGAGACGATTCTCGATCTAACACCATACTTGGTTTTTATATCTATCGCATCATCGAGTGTTTTTACAACGATGTCGTTTCCAAAGAGATAACCTGGCAGCTTTTCGAATCCTGGAGGTACCTTGACCATGTTTGAAGCGTATCCAACGAATCCAGGATGATTCTCAACGCCATCGATTCCTGGTTCTCTGCTTTCTATTAGATCGAGCGGTAAGATCGTAACCCTTCCTATCTCGTTTTTCTTCAGGTAATTTATTATCTCCTTCGCCGTTTCAACATCCCTGACGACTATATTCTGAGCATTCCCACCGAGCAAAACACCTATGGCAAGAGCATTCTCAGAATCCACCTCTATGATGTTGGTGACGACGTCTTCAAGACCAGGGAACATGTCTCTAACTCTGAAAACTTCTTTAACCGCCTTGGAGAAATCCCTGTACTCTCTCAGATTCCTCTCAATTATATCCTTTTCCATTTCCAATTCCTTGATCGATTTGAGTACGGTGTCGCGCTTCTCAACGATATTCCTCTTTTTCATTTCAAGTTCTCCAAGTTGCTTCCTGACTTCTTTCAATTCTTCCACCAGATTTCTTTCCTCACTTCCCATTTCCTCCATTCTTCTCACAAGGTCTTCAAATTCTTTTCTCTTTCCCTCCAGATCGTTTCTTTTAAGATCGAGTCGACTATCCACCATCTTTCTTCTTTTCTCCATATCTTCCATCATATCGTCTATCTTTGAGACTTCCATCTCGAGTTTTATATACTTTTTTTCAAGGGAATCATATTCATCCTTCATTCTCACAAACTCTTTTTCCCTTTCCGAGTACCTGGAGACGATCTCTTCACGTTGTTTTTCGTATTTCTCCAGCAACGCTTCTTTTTCCTCTATCTCAGTTATCAATCCTTTGAATATGTAATCTATTTCACCTTTTCTCTTTTCAAGTTCCTCCTTCTCCTTTGTGAGTGAATCCATTCTCGTTGTGACTTCAACGTATTTGCTCTCTCTCTCACTCAATCTTCTATCGTACACTTCTTTGAGTTCCAAAAGAGTGTTCTGTCTTTTCTTATGATCCTCCAGAAGTTTTGTGAAACTCTCAAGTTCCTCATCTATTTTGCTAAACTCCATTCTCAAAGTCGACCATCTGGATTCCAAGTTAACCAATTCCTTCTGTATCTCTCTGTATTTTTGACTGGTTCTTGCTTTCTCCTCGTTGAGATGATTCAGCCTTCTTCTCTCCCTCACGAATAGATTCCCATAGTAGATCTTCTTCAGTTTTTTCAGCTTCTCCGAATATTCGATATATCTTTCAGCTCTTTTGGCTTTCAAATACAGAGATTTCTTCATTCTCTCTTTCTCAAACAGGATATCTCCCACCCTGCTTAAATTGTTTTCGGTATGCTCCAGCTTGACAAGAGCAGCTCTTTTCTTCTCCCTGTAGAAAGATGTTCCGGCGGCTTCTTC
>QNAV01000052.1:0-7258 GCA_003641585.1 Thermotoga sp.
CCCTCTCATTATCTCAAAGTGATATTCGCTTATTGTAACTTTTTTCTCTCCTGGATCCCTGTTGTATATCCAAACTTTCACATCCAGAGGTTTAGACGATATGATTTCATCTTCCGCTTTTATAACGACCTGAAGTCCATCGACGACTCCTGGTATAGGGGGTCTCCTTGAGATGTATATCCTCACCACAACTAGCATCGAAAAGGCAAGTGCCAGGTTCGCTAACAGAAAAAGGAGGCTTCGCCTCCTTGCGTTAAATCTGGCTCTTCGTTGTCTTTCTTTTTCTTCATCCCTTTTTCTCCACTCCTCAGGACTTCTCGTATAGTACTTCATGACACCATCGTCACCCTCAAAACCTCTTCTGTACTGGTTATACCCTCCAGAACCTTTTCCATACCGTCGATGAACATAGGTCTCATACCTTTTTCAACGGCTTTTCTGAAAAGCTCTTGTTCTGTAGCACCCTCTGCTATCATCCTTCTTATGTCATCGTCCACTATGAGTACCTCGGCTATAGCAACTCTTCCTTTGTACTTCATTCCCCTACATTCTGCGCAGCCCTCCTCAGATGGGAAGTAAACGATGGGATCCCTATCGGGGAAATGCTCTCTCACTATCTTAACGAATTTTTCTTCCAACCTTCCTTCAACTTTGCAGGAATTGCAGAGTTTCCTGACCAATCTTTGAGCGATTATCCCAAGGAGAGAAGTGCTCAGAAGATGAGGATCCACTCCCATTTCAACGAGTCTTGCTATGGCGGCAGCTGCCGTGTTGGTATGCAAAGTGCTCAGAACCAGGTGTCCCGTCAAAGAAGCTTCCACAGCGAGTTGTGCCGTCTCTTTATCCCTGATCTCCCCTACCATTATGATGTCTGGATCCTGCCTCAGGAAAGCCCTAAGGTACCTCGCAAAGGTGAGCCCTATCTCTGGGTTGACCTGGCATTGATTAACTCCTTCTATGGTGTATTCTACCGGATCTTCGGCCGTTATTATGTTGACATGATCTCCTTTGAGAGCGTTTATCATAGCGACAAGGGTCGTCGATTTTCCGCTTCCTGTTGGTCCTGTGACGAGTATAATGCCGTATGGTTTTTCTATCAAACTTTTAATTCTTTTGTAGTTGTATTCACTGTAACCAAGTTCCTCAAGTTGTTTGTTCGCCGCAGAAACTTGAAGTATTCTCAAGACGATTTTTTCCCCAAAAACGGTGGGCATTGTGGATACCCTGAAATCGTATTGTTCGCCGTTCCGAACGGTGTAGAATTTTCCATCCTGTGGGAGTCTCTTTTCAGAAATGTCCAGGTTCGACATTATCTTTATTCTCGTAACGACACCACTGTGTTGGGCTTTTGCGTAATCCAGAACCTTCCTCAAAACGCCATCTATTCTGTACCGCACTCTAACATAATTTTTAAACGGTTCTATGTGAATATCACTCGCTCCAAGATCTATGGCTCTGTTTATCAGGCTACTTACAAGACGTACGATAGGTGCCGTTTCCTCCTCTACTTCTAACTCTTCTTCCTCTTCCTCAAGAGGTTCTATCGTTACGAAGGATTCCTCAACGAGATCCGTCGGGGTTCCCAAAACGTAGGTCTGGTAAAGGAGAGAGTAATCTTCTGACGTTACAAAATATACCTCTGGATCCCTCCCAGTTAAAAATCTTATCTCCTGTCTTATTCTAGGAAGATTTATACCACTATCAGTCACTACAATGAGTGTTCCATCATCTTTTTTGTCTATGGGTATGACACGCAATTCCTCTATGATGCTTTTTGGGAGAGAACCAAGTATGTTGAGGGGGATATTTTTAGGTAGATCTTTGAGGACAGGGATTCCATACTGTTCACTTAGAGCTTCCACAAGCTCCTCGGAAGTAATGTATCCCATCTCTATGAGGAGCTCTCCTAATGGTTTTTTCAACTCCTTTTGCGCTTCCATAGCTTCCATGAGTTCTTTTTCCGTTATGTATCCCTTTTCTATCAATATTTCTCCGAGCTTTCGATACCTTTTAGGCATCAGATCATCCCTTCAAGCCCGAATCTGTAGACTGCGGGAATATCGTTTTCTGGGAATAGGAATTTCTCTTCCTCATCGAAACTGGTTGCTATCAGTATTATCCTCATTTCGTCCTCTGGTATATCTTCATCTATGATCAGTCCAAACTTCACATCGGCGTCTTCATTGCTGTTCTGTCTTATTATCATCGCAGCTGCGTGCATCTCCTTAAGTTGAACGTTGGGGGGAGCTGAGATGTTCAGTATGATGGATCCTGCGTTCTCTATCGGGTGCTCTATCAGCCTACTTTCCATCGCTTTTCTTGCAGCCTGGACAGCTCTCTCGTCACCTTTTCCTACACCTATCCCCAGCATGGCCGCTCCTGCGTTTCTCATAACGGATTCTATGTCAGCAAAATCGAGATTTATATAACCACGCTTAGTTATGAGCTCTGATATGCCTTTCACTCCTTGATGAAGGGTTTCATCCGCTTTTAAGAAAGCATCCACTACTGTAACATCCGATTGGAGTTCCTCGAGTAATTTGTTGTTGGAGATCTTTATGAGGGTATCGACTTTGTCTTTCAATCTTCTCAGACCTTCTATGGCTACTTTCCATCTCCTGTTACCTTCGAAGTAGAAAGGTGTAGTGACGATGGCAACAGTTAATATTCCCATCTCTTTTGCTATTCCAGCTATAACGGGGGAGGCACCTGTTCCAGTTCCCCCACCGAATCCAGCGGTTATGAACAGCATATCAGTATCTTCAAGGATCTCTCTTATTTTGCCTTCACTCTCGTACGCCGCTTGCTCTCCTATAGCCGGATCTCCTCCTGCTCCCAGACCTTTAGTTAGATTCTCTCCAATCTGAATCTTCATCTCTGCTTGGTTGGCTTCAAGAACCTGAAGATCCGTATTCACAGCGACGAATGTAACGCCATGTATCCCCGCTTCAACCATTCTATTTATGGCGTTGTTACCAGCACCACCCACTCCCATGACCCTTATAGTGGGAATTCTCTTGGAGGGAATTTTTCTCGCTTTCTGCTCGACTTCTTTATTAATATCCAGATCGAATCCCATCGTCTTACCCCCTTTTACCAGAGGCTCCTGAAGAAATCCAGGATTTTCTTCACAAAAGAAGAGGATTTTTGTGTTGAAGGCTGATACGGATTCTTAGCCATACAGAATATACTTCCAAACGCCGCAGAAAAAGAGGGATCTGCTGATATATCTTCGGATCCCACAACAGGAGGGTTACTCGACGTACTGTAACTCCCCGTTCTCACAGGTGCTTTGAAGACATCTGCTGCAAGATCTATCAATCTCGGAATCTTAGCCCCACCTCCTGTGAGAACGAGTCCACCCGGTATACCAACGTCTCTAAAATCGGGAATGGATATTTCGAGTTCTCTGTAAATCCTTCTGGCTTTATTCAAAATCTCCCTCAAACGTGCATGAATTATCGTTGCAAGCTTTTTCTTGCCAACACTTCTCACGCTTCTTCCGTCGAGTCCTCTGTACTCAACTTCTTCATCTTCGATATCCATGTATTGAGCATTGCCATGAGTCATAAGGAGTCTTTCCGCTTCATCCATAGAGGTTCCAAGAATACTGGCCACGTCTTTTATGACATGTTTTATACCAAGAGGGATTGAGACAACTTTTATTGGCACACCGTTCTGATAAGCTATGAAACTGGAAAAATTGTGGCCAAGGTTCAAAACGACGACACCACTATCTTTTTCCATTTCTGAAAGTACCCCTTCAGCGGATGCAACAGGAGATGCTGAAAAAGTTGGTTCAAATTCAAACACATCCATGAGGGAGTTTCTATACATTTCGCCTACTGAATAAGGAAGAACCACCACTATAAACTCTCCTTCCAGTTTCGTGGCGCTCATATCTATCGGATTGAAAACCATTCTCCTACCATCTATAAGAAATCTTTTTGGATATATATGAAAGACCATTCGACCATCATCTTCTGAAAGTTTCTCTATGGAAATCTCTTTCAGCCTATCAACATGCTCTGGAGCCACATGGATCTTTTCACCTTCGTCCGAGAGGACAAGCTCGTTGGAAATGTTCACGATACCGAATTCGAAGCTGCTGAGGGATATCACAAAATCCGAATTCATGACTTTTGGGGTCTGTTCAGATAACTCTTCTAGCAATCTGTTTAGGGATTCCTTGAAAGCAACAGCGTCTTTTATCTCCCCCCCATCTATTCCCCTGGATCTGACACTGGAATAAGCAAGAAGTTCCCATGTATCACCTTTCCTTCTCATAACGATGCCTTTTAGATGATAGGATCCTATATCAATAGATGTGAACATTTCATATTTGGCCATCTTCATCACCCCTCAACTCGACTATAACCCCATTAGGAGAAAGAAAATAAACCCTTTTTGGTACCATCACATCAAAGCTATCCTCGATCACGTTGAAGTATTTCTTCAAGTCTCCCCACCTACGAAAGTATACCACTATTCCTTTTAACAAAATCACATATCTTTTCCCTAGGGAAATGCCTGCCAGGATCGGACTACGAATTATATCCTTAATATTATATAAAATTTTTTTGTCAGGAACCGAAAGCTCCAGATCAATGATGTCCACATCTTGCAAAAAAGGAAGCCTCATGAGATCGGATCTACTGGCCAATCCCAAGAGTTTACCATTCAAGGAACAGGTGTAGTATCTACCATCCAGATATATCACAAAACAAGGTTTTTCCTCCTCTACGAATATGGTACCATTCCTCAGCTTGAAGTCCTTAACTATCGGATGTGGAGGAACTTTGGGGACATTCGGAGCGTACCTTGGAAACAAAACGACGAATTTTTCTGGTTCAATTCGATAGAACCTTTCTCTTTCAAAAGCTTGAACTCCTTTCCATATCAGGACAGTACATAAGAAAACCATCGTGAAAAAAAGAAAAGGTAGCACCTTCATCTTTACACGTCCAGATTGACCGCTTTCAAAGCGTGCCTTTCTATGAACTCTCTCCTGCTCAGAACGTCACTTCCCATAAGAATTTCAAAGAGTCTATCGGCCTCTTCAGCGTTTTCTATCGTCACCTTCAATATTTTCCTTGCCTTTGGATCCATGGTTGTCTCCCAGAGTTGCTCAGGATTCATCTCACCGAGTCCTTTGTATCTTTGTACTTCATACCTTTTACTCTGAGTTTCAAGATCTCTCATGATTTCCCTCAATTCCTCGTCGCTATACAGATACATATCGTTTCCATCTACTCTCACCCTGTACAAAGGAGGAAGAGCAATGTATATCCTTCCTTCTTCTATCAAAGGTCTCATGTATCTGTAAAACAATGTAAGAAGGAGCGTTCTTATATGTGCTCCATCTATATCAGCGTCTGTCATTATTATTATCTTTCCATATCGTAATTTTGAGATATCAAATTCATCCCCTATACTCGTTCCTATTGCTACTATGATATCATTTATTTGCTCATTTTTTAACAACTTATCAAAAGAAGCTTTCTCAACATTCAGAATCTTACCTCTTATAGGAAGAATCGCCTGAAATTCTCTGTCTCTGGCTTGTTTCGCAGAACCTCCTGCAGAGTCACCTTCAACAATGAAAAGCTCGGACTTTTCAAAATCTGTTGTCGAGCAGTCTGCCAATTTTCCTGGTAAAGAAGTATTTTCCAGGACATTCTTTCTTCTCACCATTTCTCTTGCTTTCTTTGCGGCTTCTCTCGCTCGCATAGCCTGGTAGGCCTTGTTCAAGATAGTTTTTATCATCTGCGTGTTGGCGTCGAAGATCCTGGTAAGTTCTTCTCTCATGATCCTTGAGACGGCTTCATAAACCTCTTCATTACCTAACTTTGACTTCGTTTGACCCTCAAACTCGGGATTCTTCAAGAAGACACTTATGATGGCGGTTAAGCCTTCTCTAACATCTTCTCCATGGAAAGATTGATCCTTCTTCAGGATGTTCAATTTTTTCCCGTACTCGTTCATTAACCTGGTGAGAGATGTTTTGAAAGCTGTGAGGTGGGTCCCACCATCAACAGTTCGAATGGTGTTTGCAAAGGATATGATATCTTCCTCGTAAGAATATGTATATTGCATGGAAACTTCTACCAATATACCATTTTTTTCACCTTTAAAATGAAGTATGTTGTGAAGAGTTTTTTTCCCTTTGTTGAGGTACTTAACATATTCCGAAATTCCTCCTTCAAATTTGAAACACTTTCTGATGCCGTTTCCTTCGTCTTCGAAGATGATTCTCAAACCGGGTATGAGGAATGCCAGTTCTCTCAAGCGGTTTTCCAGAATATCCGAATCGAATTCCGTTGTGGAGAATATTTCCTTATCAGGTTTGAATCTGACAAGTGTACCGTGTTTGTTCGCTTCTCCAATTACCTCCACCGGTGTTTTCGGAACACCTCTCTCGTATCTCTGTCTGTACGCTTTCCCACCCCTAAAAACGAAAACTTCCATCCATTCAGAAAGAGCGTTAACAACGGAAACACCAACCCCGTGTAACCCTCCACTTATCTTGTACGAATCTTTAGAAAATTTTCCGCCAGCATGGAGTGTTGTCATTACAACCTCAAGAGCACTTTTGCCTACTTCTGGGTGTATATCAACAGGTATTCCTCTTCCATCATCCTCCACTTCCACACTTCCATCCATCTTCAAAGTAACCCTTATGTTTTTGCAATATCCAGCCAGTGCCTCATCTATACTGTTATCAACTACTTCGTAGACGAGATGATGAAGGCCTCTCTTTCCTGTTGAACCTATGTACATGCCTGGTCTTAACCTAACGGCTTCCAAACCCTTCAGAACTTTTATACTCCTTGCTGTGTACTTTTCCACAAACTCACCTCCTTTTCAGAACGACCTTCTTTACAATCTCGATTCCAGCTAGATCGTTGAACTTTCTCTTTATCTCATCTTTGAAGAAAGATATTTCCATCAGCCATATAGGATCGTCACAGGTTATTACCAACGTGTTTCCATTGATAAATGGCGTTGTATGTCTTGCAACGTGTTCACCGACAATCCTTTCCCATTCTCTCAGTACCATTCGTGATTTTATCTGGAGGAACAATTTATTCCTTCTGGCCAATTCATCGAGTATCTCCCTTAACTCCTTCATGAGATCCCTTCCCAATTTTCTTTTCTTTCTCTGATGAAATTCTCAAAGTTCCTTCTCAGCTCATCGGTTAGAGTACCAGTCCCTGTCTCAAAAAGAACTTTCTCTTCGATACCTCTTACAGGAACG
>QNAV01000053.1:0-7221 GCA_003641585.1 Thermotoga sp.
CTTCCCTTTATTCTACCATCGCGTGAAAAATCTCTGTGGTAAAATCTTCCCGAGGCGAGTACGAGAATAAGGAGGGAAAAACAGGTGGAAAAAAAGGAGATAGGAAGAGATAAAAACGTTGTACTGTACGAGTTCGTGTTCGATGAGAAGGAGGTATCTTCATTCGAAGATGTCGTTACAGCGCGTCTCAACAGATCCATGACCGTGCCAGGTTTCAGAAAAGGAAGGGTTCCGAAGGCTATTTTCAAGATGCGACTCGGTGAAGAATTCAACAGTTACGTCCTGGACGAAGCAGCAGATAAGATTCTGGAGAAGATGGAAAAGGAGAAACTCTTCATCTCTCCCATAATGAAGGATTATGAGTTCAAGGATGGCAATCTGATCGTAAAGATAGAGGTTCACGAAAAACCAGAAGTAAGCTTTGAGGACTTTTCGAAGATAGAAGTTGAAAAGGTGAAGGAAGACAGCGTGATAGAGAAATATGTTGAAAAGAGATTGGAAGAACTCAGAGAAAAACACGCTCTCGTTGAGCCGAAAGATGGAGAGGCCGAGCATGGAGATCTGGTCAGGGTGAAGATGAGAGTCAGCCTAAGGGATAAAGTATTGGATGAGAAGGAGTATGAGTACATTTTGAAAGAAGACGATGACAGGCCCTTTGTCAAAGAAATAGTAGGAAAGAAAAAAGGAGATGTCGTGAAATTCAGCAGAGATTTCAAGGATAAAAAATACGAATACGAAGTGGAGATCCTCCAGGTCTATAGCAGAACCCTTATGGACGTATCCGATGAACTTGCAAGAACCGTGAGCAACGAATTCGAAACACTAGAACAGCTTAAAGAACACCTGACGAAAGAAGGGAAGGAGATTTACGATGTTGAAATGAAGGAGAATCTGAGAGAGCAGGTTCTTGAAAAACTACCGGAGGTAACGAATCTCGATATATCTGACAAAACTCTCAATTATTTTGTCGAAAGAGCTATATTGAGGATGAAAGAGAAAGGAGAGTACGAAAAAGCTATTAAGGAGCATGAAGGTGATGAGGAAAAGTTGAAAGAGGATCTGCGGGAGATCTTCTTAAGGGATTTCAAAAGGTCACTAGCTATCGAAAAGATCTCCGAGGATGAGAACATAAAGGTGACTGAAGAAGAGATGGAAAAAGAGGCAGAACTTCTGGCACCTTTCTGGGGAATTTCGAAAGAGAGGGCAAAAGCCATCGTCAAAAGTAAGGAAGATATAAGAGAAGATCTCGAATGGGCCATTTTGAAGAGGAAAGTGGCGGATTTTCTCCTTAAAAAGGTGAAAATAATAGAGATCGAGCCAAAGTCTTCCGAAGAAGAGGGTGATAAAGAATGAAAGGCCAGTACGTTCCTATAGTTATAGAAACGACAGGAAGGTATGAGAGAGCGTATGACATATATTCAAGACTTCTGAAAGACAGGATCATCTTCCTTGGAGGCCCCATTGATGATCATACAGCTAACTTGGTCGTCGCTCAACTCCTATTCTTGGAGGCTCAGGATCCCGATAAGGACATTCACCTTTACATAAATTCACCGGGAGGTTCTGTAACAGCTGGCCTTGCGATATACGATACGATGCAGTACATAAAATGTGATGTGGTGACCATATGCGTTGGACAGGCTGCATCCATAGCGGCAGTGCTCCTTTCAGCTGGGACGAAAGGAAAAAGATACGCACTGCCTCATTCAAGACTCATGATACATCAGCCCCTTGGAGGAGCTGAAGGGCCTGCCAAAGACGTCGAGATAATAACGAAAGAGCTTTTGAGGATAAAGGACTTGATAAACAGAATTCTGAGCAAACACACTGGCCAGCCAATAGAGAAGATAGAGAAGGATACTGACAGGGATTTCTTCATGAACGCTTATGAAGCGTTGGAATACGGACTAATCGATAAGGTAATAGAATCTGAGAAAAAATGAATCTTCGGTGATAACTTTCTGTGTGACATGGTCAGAGGTGATACCCGTGAAACTTACTCCCATGATGCAGCAGTACATGAATCTGAAGGAAAGGTATAAGGACGCGATCCTTCTCTTTAGATTGGGGGATTTTTACGAAACGTTTTTCGATGACGCCAAGATCGTTTCCAGAGTGTTAAATATAGTTTTGACAAAAAGGCAGGACGCACCAATGGCAGGAATACCGTATCATGCTTTGGACAATTACTTGAAAAAACTCGTGGATGCGGGATACAAAGTTGCCATATGCGATCAGGTTGAAGATCCCTCGAAAGCCAAGGGTCTTGTAAAAAGAGAGGTTACAAGGATCGTAACGCCAGGAGCCCTCGTGGAGGACGAATTCCTATCACCGGAGACCAATAACTTCATGGCGTGTATCTACCGTGGTGACAGCGGTATAAGTACCGTTTTGGCGGATGTTTCAACGGGTGATGTTTTGGTGAAAGATCACGAAAACCTGAGCGAGGCTATGGATTTCTTGAAGACCATGAACGTCTCGCAGATCCTATGCCACGAAGAGATACATCCTGATATATCTGAAGAATTCCCCGAAACTTTTATCGAAAAACTGGAGGATTGGTATTTCTCTAAAGAAAATGTGGATAAGGAGATAAAAGAAACGTACGGTATAGAAGACATTCATCATCTGGAACTCTCCGAAGAAGGAAAGGTGGCTTTCACCTCCCTCCTCAGATACGTGAAATACACTATGATGTCATCGGAAGTGAGTTTAAAAAAGCCGAAAGTTCTGAGAGAAAAGGATGTGATGTTTCTAGATTCCGTTACCGTGGAGAACTTGTCACTGGTGCCAGGTGAGAGAGGAAAGAATCTGTTCGATATTCTGAATAAGACAAGAACTGCTTTAGGAGCTCGACTTCTTCGAAAATGGATATTGAGTCCATTGAGGGACAAGGAGAAAATAGAAAAACGTCTGGATACTGTGGAGATTTTCAAGGAAGATAATTTACTCTTGAATGAGATTAGGGAATACTTAAGAATAGTCTGCGATGTCGAAAGGATATTGACAAGGGTCAAGTACAGAAAAGTCTCTCCAAGAGATCTTGCAAATCTCAGAGAAACTTTGAGAATCCTGCCAAGCATAATAGATTCTTTGAAGACGAATGAAGAAGCCTGGGACAAGTTCAAGAGTATGCCGTTATTGAACGACCTGAAGGAATTTCTTGATAGATCCCTTGAAGAGGATCCAACCGGGCAACCTGGTGATGGAAAAGTTATAAAGAGAGGTTTTTCAAAAGAGCTGGACGAGTACAGAGACATGCTCGATAGAGTTGAAGAAAAGCTTCAAGAGTTTCAAGAGAAAGAGAGAAGAAGAACTGGCATATCGAGTTTGAAAGTAGGATACAATCAGGTTTTCGGTTATTACATAGAAGTTTCCAAGGCCAACATCGAGAAAGTCCCAGAGGATTATCAAAGGAAACAAACCCTGGTCAATGCGGAGAGATACGTCACACCGGAGCTTAAAGAATTCGAACTCAGGATAACTTCCGCAAAAGAAAAGGTGGAGGAGATAGAGAAAGCACTCTTTGAGGAGATATGTGAAAAGGTGAGGGAAAAGTTCGATGAGATATATGAATTGGCTTCCAAATTGGCAGAACTCGATGTTTTCACCACATTAGCATATGATGCGCTCCTTTACAATTACACAAGACCCAGCTTCAACACGGATGGCAGGATAGTTCTTCTGAAATCCAGACATCCCGTTGTAGAAAGATTTGTGAAGAACTTCGTCCCCAACGATATAGTTATGGATGATGATAACAGGTTCGTGGTTCTTACAGGTCCAAACATGAGTGGTAAATCGACTTTCATAAGGCAGATAGGCATGATCGCAGTCATGGCCCAAATGGGGTCTTTCGTTCCAGCGGAAAAAGCTTCTCTTCCCATATTCGACAGAATTTTCACAAGAATGGGAGCACGGGACGATCTTCCGGGAGGTAGGAGCACTTTTCTGGTTGAAATGAGCGAGATGGCACTGATCCTCTTCAAAGCAACTAAGGATAGTTTGGTGCTTCTCGACGAGGTGGGAAGAGGGACCAGCACTTTCGATGGTATAAGTATTGCATGGGCAGTCTCCGAATACATCCTTGAGAAAATAAAATGCAAAACGGTATTCGCGACTCACTTCACGGAACTCACCGAACTTGCCAACATCTACGATTCGGTTCTCAACAAAACGATAGATGTTAAGGAGATAAAAGGGAAGGTGATCTTCCTACACAAGGTGATAGATGGTGTGGCGGATAGAAGCTATGGTATAGAGGTTGCCCAAATTGCGGGACTTCCTGAAGCCGTTGTAGAGAGGGCAAAGGAAGTACTTGATGTTATAGCAGGAAAGAGCAATATAGAGGATCGTCTTAGAGTTGTTAAAAAAGATAGGATGAGAAGGGTCAAGAAAATCAGTGAGAATCAGATATTCCTTTTTGGTCCATCAAAAGATTCCTGATCCATTCGGGATTCTCCGATTTAAAAATCCCGTATCCCATGACTAAGATAGTCGCACCGTTTTTAACGAGTATCTCAGCGTTCTGTTCATTAACGCCGCCATCCACCATTATCTCAAGATCGACTCCCATGTCCTTTGACATGCTGTGAACTTTTCTAATTTTCTCTATACTCCTTGCGATGAAACGTTGCCCCGAGAAACCCGGATTCACACTCATGATAAGCACTCCATCTATATCTGTTACCACTTCTGATAACATCTCAGGGGGAGTGTGAGGGTTAAGAGCCACGAAGGCTTTGACTCCCTTATCCTTTATTCTATGTATCAACCTGTGGAGATGAAAGGTGGTTTCA
Organism: Thermotoga sp.; assembly: GCA_003641585.1. Taxonomy (GTDB): domain Bacteria; phylum Thermotogota; class Thermotogae; order Thermotogales; family Thermotogaceae; genus 4484-232. The sequence continues at coordinate 4,800 of QNAV01000053.1, forward strand.
AAGTGTACAGATATTATATCTGCTCCCTCCTCAATGAAGATGTCGACGAAGTCCTCAGGATTGGTTATCATAAGGTGCACGTCTATGGGAATATCGGTTATTCTCCTCACAGCGCTCAGTATGGGCACTCCAAAAGTAATGTTGGGAACGAAATGACCATCCATAACATCTATATGGATGAAATCCACCATGTGCTCCACTTTCTTTATCTCTCTCTCGAGATTCCCAAGATCGCATGCCAGAATCGATGCGCTTATTTTGACCATCCTTTCTTTCCTCCCTTTTTCACTTCCTCCAATTCTTTGAACATGAGGATATAGCTCTCGTATCTACTTTTCGGTATCTCACCGTTTTTCACAGCTTCTCTCACCGCACATCCAGGCTCGTTGATGTGATTACAATCTGAAAAAGCGCACATACCTTTATAACTCTGAAATTCCACGAAGAACTCCTTCAGATCTTCAGGATCTATATCTGATATATCCAGATTGGCAAATCCTGGAGTATCTGCTACGTATCCTCCAAAATCGAATTTCAGAAGCTGTGTGGTCGTGGTCGTGTGTCTTCCTCTGCCAAGTTTTTCAGATACCTCGCCCACTTTAAGTTTCAACCCGGGATTTATAGCGTTCAGTAAACTGCTTTTCCCAACACCAGAAATTCCTGCCATTGTGGATATCCTTCCCTTGAATGCCTCTTTCAAATCTTCAAGCCCCTCACCCGTTACAACGCTGGTACGCAGTGTCCTGTAATGCTTAGAGTACATCCTCTCCAACTCTGAAAGCTTTCGCCATTCTTCCTTCCCGTAAAGATCTATTTTGTTGAATACGATGATCACCGGTAATTCGTTTTTTTCAGTGAGAACCAAGAACCGATCGAGGATGAAAGGAGACACATCTGGTTTTTTCAAAGAGGTCACCAGAACAACTTGGTCGACATTCGCTATTCTAGGTTTTGGGAGGAGATTCCTTCTGTGGAGGACGTTCTCTATGACTCCCGAACCGGTTCCATCTTGTGTGTATTCAACTCTATCTCCCACAAATATCTTCAGACCTTGCAGTCTGAACTTCCCCCTCAACTTGCATAGAATTCTCTCTTGAGTCTCCTCATCTTCCACCATGACGAAATTCGAGTGAAAACTCACAACTATGCCAAATTTTCGCAATACATCACCTCCCGAGTATGAAGATCACCCAAGAAGATATCACACCGGGCTTTGGATACTGGTCTTTCACTCTCCTTCCTTGCCCTACCTTCAAAACATCGATTTTTAAATCAGTTCTCTCAAGATTCATCCCCCTGAAATCACTTAATCTCTCGAAAATTTTCGGCTCTCCCTTATCCACCAGCAACGTTACGGTACCTGAGAATGAACTTCCAGGTTCTGGGAACATTCCCATGACCCTTCCATCGGATCCCTTGAAAGGGAAAAAAACCTTTTGGATATCGTACCCGTACTCTTTCAGAATCCTTTCTGCCATGCTCAGTTGAACACCCACCAAATTCGGCACACTCATCTTCTTTTGTTCCTCACAGTACAGCTTCACTACCCTATTTTCCTTGACTCTCTCTCCCGCTTTTGGTTGTGTCCTTAAGACCCTTCCCGAACCGATAATTTCACAAGATAAATGAGAATGCTTCAGAAGCGCCCTGGCTTTTTCAGGTGTTAATCCCACAACGTTCGGAACGGTAGTTGTTCCAACCATTTCTATGCTGAGACGCATCAATATCAAAAAAAACACACCTCCAAGAACTAGGCCTGCTAGTACGAGAAGAAAACCTCTCATGCTCTCAATCCCAGCTTTCGCATCCTGAGCTGACCACACGCGGCCTCTATATCGGTCCCCTTTTCTGTTCTTATCTCAGCTTCTATGCCCTTTTTGTTGAGTATCCTTTTGAACATTAGAAGTCTTTCTTTAGAAGGTCTCCTGAAAGATCGATTCGCGGGATTTATCGGTATCAAATTCACAAAAACCTTTAAATTCTTCAATATATCAACCAATTTCTCAGCGTCTGAGGGATGATCGTTCATACCCCTTATCATGACGTACTCCACTGTCACACGCCTTCCCGTTTTCATCTGATAAGCTTTGACAGCGTTCAATATCTCTTCTATGGAATACTTCCTGTTCAAAGGTACGAGCTGATCTCGTTTGAAATTGCTCGGTGCGTGGAGTGAAAGTGCTAGAACCACGTCCAAACCTTCATCGGCGAATTCCAAGATCTTCTCGGGTATTCCAACAGTCGACACAGTTATTCTTCTTATACCGATGTTCTTCATCTTGGGATGATTCAGCATTCTGATACTTTTCACAACTTCATCATAGTTCAAAAAAGGTTCTCCCATTCCCATGTACACCACATTCCCAACTCTTACACCCGTTTCCCTTTCCATGGCGAGAACTTGAGACACGATCTCACCAGC
>QNAV01000054.1:0-7112 GCA_003641585.1 Thermotoga sp.
AAAAAGAGTTCTTCTCAGAGGAAAATTGCTTGAAATAATAAAGAAATCGAGGGAGATTCTGAAACAAACGAGGTGATATTGTGAGAAGATTAATAACCTTGGCTATGCTGTTCACGATAGTTTTAGCCTTTTCCTTTTCCATTCCTGTTGATAGACCAAGATTAACATCCTCCTTTGGCGAATTCAGAGGATCTGGAAACAGAGGCCCTCACTTTCACATGGGAGTGGATCTCTCAACGGGTCTTGCTAGGGGAAAGCCCATATATTCTGCTGACAGAGGATGGCTGGTGAGAATAGAGATAGATGAGGATGATATATACGGAAACGTCGTGGTTCTGGAGCATGAGAATGACTACAGGACGATTTATGCCCATCTGAGTAGTTTTTCAAAAAAGCTGGAACAGATGGTGAAATCTTTGAAAGAGGAATTCGAGGACAAAAGGATTGTTGTAGAATTTCCTGAAGGAGAGATTATTTTTGAAAAGGGGGAGATTGTTGGCTATTCAGGAGACACAGGAGAAGCTTCACAACCCCATTGTCACTTCGAAATAAGAAATCGTGAGGAAACCATCTCTTATAACCCAATGAAATTTCTTGAAATTCCAAGGCCATTGGATGAGGATATAGTGGTCAAAAAGATTTCTATAAACGGGAAAATCTGGGATTACGTTGAAGGGGCCGTTTACGAATTTTCGGGTGATTTTCCGAGATTGGAGGTAAACGCCTACGCGAAGGGATTCAACAATGTTCTCGGATTACAGGAAATAAGGTTTTACAAAGGTGATGAAGAGATATACAGGATCAGCTTCGATGAGATAACATGGGGTGAATTCAATAAGGTTTGGGGCATATACAGCAAAAAATCTATCGTTGATGGCTACAGGTATTCTGTATGGTACATTCTGTATCCGGAGGAGGCTTCCTCCCTTGTAAAAATAGATAAATTCCCTGACATCGGAAAATTTCCGGATTACGATGAGTACAGGATCGTTCTTGTGGATCCCTGGGGTGAAGAAAAAACGTTGAGATTCTATCTGAAAAGGAGGTGACGGAATGTTTTTCAGGAGGAAAAAGAAAAAACCCGAGGATCTTGAAAAAAATCCTTTCTATAGAGAAGGAGATACTCTTGTTGTTTACTTCAAATGCGATAAATGTGGAGAGGTTTTCAGAAGTCACTTGAGAATGGGTTATGACTTCATCTACAATTACGATAATCCTTCCGCTCCTTACAAAATAGATAAGTTGTATGTGGGTTCCAAATGCCCCAACAAAATACACCTTATGGCAGATTTCACCTCCTCATATAAACCGGTCTCATTCAGTCTGGAGGGTGGAACTTTTATAACGAAAGAAAGTTATGAGGAAGCTAAAGGAAATGAAAAATGATTTATGGTAGACTATATGACTCGATGGATCTAGAAAAAGGAGGGTGAGAGATGAGGAAACTGTTCACCAGCGAGAGCGTAACAGAAGGTCATCCCGATAAGATAGCGGATCAAATATCCGACGCCATACTGGACGCTATACTAGAACAGGATCCCAGGGCTCGTGTAGCTGTTGAAACCTTGGTTACAACAGGTATTGCCATAGTCGCAGGAGAGGTGACAACAAGGGCGTACGTCGAGATACCGGATATCGTCAGAAAAACCATCCTTGAGGTTGGATACACCAGGGCAAAATACGGTTTCGATGGTGAAACGTGTGCTGTCTTAACTTCCATTCACAGTCAATCACCCGATATAGCATTGGGAGTGGATAGAGCTCTGGAAGCTAAAACCGGGGAAATCTCTGTGGAAGACGAACTGGAACAACTTGGAGCAGGAGATCAAGGTATCATGTTTGGCTATGCAACCAACGAAACACCGGAGTACATGCCTTTGCCGATAATTCTTGCCCATAAACTTGCGATGAGATTGGCGGAGGTCAGGAAGAAAAAGATAGTTCCATTTTTAAGGCCCGATGGAAAAACGCAAGTAACAGTCGAGTATGAAGATGACAAACCTGTGAGAGTCAACACCGTTTTGATATCTGCCCAGCACGATCCAAATGTTTCCTATGAAGATCTGAGAGAAGCATTATTGGAACACGTCGTAAAACCTGTCATTCCTGAAAAATACTGGGATGATAACGTGAAAGTATTGATCAATCCCACCGGTAGATTCGTTCTTGGAGGTCCAATGGCCGATACGGGCCTTACGGGGAGGAAGATAATAGTCGATACTTACGGTGGATGGGTGCCTCACGGTGGGGGTGCCTTCAGCGGTAAAGATCCCACGAAAGTTGACAGATCCGCTCATTACATGGCCAGATACGTCGCCAAAAATGTCGTAGCCGCTGGACTTGCGGATAGATTTCTAATACAGCTCTCATACGCTATAGGTGTTGCAAAGCCTGTATCCATAATGATAAACACGTTTGGTACTTCGAGGGTAGATGAGGGAAAGCTCTTAAATGTTATAACTGAGATGTTCGATTTCAGACCAGGTGCTATAATAAAAAAGTTGAATCTTTTAAGGCCCATTTACAAGAAAACAGCTGTCTATGGGCATTTCGGAAGAAACGATGACGATTTCACCTGGGAGAAACTCGATTCAGTGGAAGAATTGAAGAAAGCTTTCAATATGTAAGGAGGGAAGAGAATGCCAAACATCAAATCTGCCGCGAAAAGAGTAAGACAGAGTGAGAAGAGGAGAATAAGAAACAAGATGTACAAGACCAGGTTTAAGAATGCTATCAAAAAAGTCCTGAAAGCGATAGAGGAAAAACAATCAAAAGAGAAAATAATGGAACTCGTGAAGGAAGCACAGAGCGCTTTAGACAAGGCGGTATCCAAAGGAGCCATCCATAAGAACCAGGCTTCAAGAAGGAAAGCTCGCCTCATGACGAGAGTGAATGCTTATTTAAAGTCACTTGAGGGATGACCCCTGATAGGGGTTGTCCCATTGATTCGAATATGGAGGGATAGATTTGGAGGAAATCCAGGAGCTCCTTGAAAGATCTGTTGATGTCTGGTATATATCTTTACCAGTAGGTGTTTTCCTCGTCTTGGCAGCAAAGTACGTTGAGAAATTAGCGATATTTCTTGCAGGATTCGTTTTAGGAGCGATTATGGTTTTCCCTTTGATTGAAAGATACGTTTATCCCTCTTTGAAGCTGGATCCTTCAAAAGTCGATCCAACAACCAGTACGATCGTAATGATCGTAGTTGGAATAATCACAGCAGCTGCATGCTATGCCTTCTATAGATCTTTCGTCTTCGTATTGGGAGCTTTATTAGGCTTTGCCATTTCGTATTACCTTTTAAACTTATTGTCGAATTTACTGAAATTAGGCGAAAGAATACCGATGGAATATCTTGGATGGGGAATAATGATCGCTTCCGTTGCTGTGGCTTTGCTTGGAGGATTAACAGCTCTGAAGAAGGAAACAGAGGTGGTGATGCTATTTTCCATAATAATAGGAGCGGCTTTAACATCGTTTGTTGCGCTTTCTCTACTATGGATTGGTTTGAGAATACATACACCTAAGGACGATTGGAAGTTTCTATTACCTTTTATCGTATCATTCCTGTTGTTAGTCTTTACAGGTATGAAAATAGGTGAGAGGAAAAGTAGCGGTGAATAGGAATGTATGAATTGTTCCTTGAGGATACCATAATCATTATAACATCCAAGGTAGATGGGGATATGGGAAGCATAGAGAATGTGAAAAATCTGTCGAGAAAATACGGCATGAAACCTGTCTGGATGAAGCAAACACATGGGAATGATGTTAAAATCGTCGATCAAGAAGGGGAGGTTCTTTCGGATGGTGTGTTCACGGGCAGAGAAGGTCTAATGCTGGTTGTTAGAGCTGCAGATTGTGTTCCCGTTGCTTTCATTGGCAAAAGGTATGTAGGTGTGATTCATGCTGGGTGGAAAGGCCTGAAATCAGGAATTATCGATAGCGCAGTAGAAATTTTTAAAAAAACTGGAGAAAAAGTGGGATATTCAAGAATTGTCATAGGACCACACATATGCGAGAATTGTTACGAAGTCGGGAAGGAGTTTCTGAAGATCTTTGATTCATCCTATATATCGTTGGATATGAAGTTCAACATGAAGAAGTGCATCATGGATATCCTGAAAAGAGAAGGATTCAGAAGGTTCATAGTGTTCAACGAATGTACCTTTGAAAACAAAGAGTATTTCTCCTATAGAAGAGGAGATACCGGTAGAAACAGCATGATAGTGGGAAAAATAAGGAAAGGAGGTGTGCCCCAAAAAGGGGGAAAACATGGCTAGGAAGAAAATATTGGTAGTCGATGACGATCCAGCGATAATTGAACTTGTAGGTTACAACCTGAGCAAGGAAGGATACGAAGTGTTGAAAGCATATGATGCAGAGGAAGCTCTTAAGATCTCGCAAAGTGAAGATGTGGATATGTTCATAGTGGATATCATGCTCCCAGGAATGGATGGTTTTGATCTGGTAAGACGAATTAGGAGTATGGAAAGGTTCAGATCAACTCCTGTTATATTCCTGAGTGCTAAAGGGGAAGAATTCGACAAGGTTCTGGGATTGGAACTTGGAGCAGATGATTACATTACCAAGCCCTTCAGCGTACGAGAACTCCTTGCAAGAATAAAAGCCATTTTCAGACGAATGACCATGAGCGTGCAGGAGAAGGAAGAAAGACCCAAGAAAATCACAGCAAAGGACCTTGAAATAGATGTCGAAAGGTATGAGGTTAAGGTTAGGGGTAAGAAAGTCAATTTAACACCTTTGGAATTCGAGTTGTTAAGATTTCTGGCCGAGAATGAAGGTAAGGTGTTCAGCAGGGATGTCCTCTTGGATAAACTCTGGGGTTATGACTACTATGGGGATACGAGAACAGTAGATGTTCATATAAGGAGATTGAGAACGAAGATAGAAGAAGATCCTTCAAATCCCAAGTACATAATTACTGTAAGAGGCAAGGGATACAAGTTCAGAGATCCTGGGAAGGAAGATTAAGGAAAGATGAGTTTTTTAATTTTCGTCCTCGTTGCTGCATTTTTTTTGATATTTTCTCTCTATATAAAAGAGAGGAAAGCTTTTTTATTGTACAAGAAATTTTTCTCACACGTGTCTAAGCTGCTGGGAGAAAAGGAGCCAACACCGCCTCTTTATTTGGTGGAGAAATTGAAGAAACGATTTGAAAGTCTGGAGGAGGAAGTAAAAAGAGCTGAGAGAAGTAGGGATAACATTCTAACGATTCTGAATAATCTAACAGACCCCATATTCATCTTATCGAAAGATGGGGTAATAATCTTTGCAAACGATGCTGCAAAATCCATAACTAGAGAGAATGTCGTGAAAAGAAAGTTCTATGAGGTAGTGGAGGACTATTTCATAAATGAGATGGTCGATGAAGCTATAAAAACTCTTGAAACCCAGGTTGGAGATATTGTTCTCTATCTAAATCAAAAAAGGTATTTCCATGCTAAGGTGATACCTGTCTCTTTCAAAGACGGAGAGAGGATGTTCATAGTGATGCTGCACGATGTAACGAAAGAGAAGAAACTCGATGAGATGAGAAGAGAATTCGTTTCGAACGTATCGCACGAATTGAGAACGCCCTTAACCTCGATTCATGGTTTTGCAGAAACGCTACTTGAAGATGATTTGAGTGATAGAAACCTGGTAAAGAAATTCTTAAGGGTTATAGAAGAAGAATCAGCCAGAATGACCAGGTTAATAAATGATCTACTGGATCTTGAAAAGTTGGAGTCAGGTGAAGCAAAATTCCATTTCGAAGAGGTCGATCTCTGCGAGATTGTGGATTACATAAAGGGAATAATGATACCTCTAGCTGAGGAATATTCTGTACAGATGGAGACCAGCTGTGAGAACATCACAGTTTGGGGAGATCGGGATAGGATCATCCAAATGCTTCTGAACCTGGTAGATAACGCTGTTAAATACACTTCAACAAAAGATAAGGGAGAAAAGAAAGTGTGGATAAGGGTTAGAAAAGAAGGAAAAGAAGCGGTAATAGAAGTTGTGGACACAGGGCCAGGAATACCTCAAGAAGCGAAAAACAGAATCTTCGAAAGATTCTACAGGGTGGACAAAGCGCGCTCTAGAAAGATGGGGGGAACGGGGCTTGGTCTTTCGATCGTTAAGATGATAGTGGACAAACACGGCGGAAAAATAGAGGTGGAGAGTGAGGTTGGAAAAGGCACTCTCATGAGAATAAGGCTTCCTGTAAAGGAAGTGAAAGAATGAGGGTATATGACATAATATTGAAGAAAAGAAATGGGGAAAAACTCACTAGAGAGGAAATAGAGTACATGATAATGGGGTACGTGAAAGGAGAGATACCGGATTACCAGATGTCCGCTTTTCTGATGGCTATATATTTTCAACATCTCGATGAGGAAGAAACGTACTTTTTCACAGAAACGATGATGAGATCTGGTGAAACTCTTGACCTTTCATCCATTCCTGGAAAGAAGGTTGATAAGCATTCTACAGGTGGTGTGGGAGATAAGACGACACTCGTTGTTGCGCCCCTTGTTGCATCTTGTGGTGTTACCGTTGCCAAAATGTCCGGAAGGGCCTTAGGTCATACTGGTGGAACGATCGACAAGCTGGAATCCATACCAGGTTTCAGGACGTCCCTTTCTTTCGAAGAGTTCATAAGCAACGTGAAGAAACACGGTATAGCTGTTGTGGGACAGACGGGAGAATTGGTTCCAGCTGACAAGAAAATATACGCTTTGAGGGATGCAACAGCAACTGTGGATGAGGTATCCTTGATCGCTTCCAGCATCATGAGCAAGAAACTTGCTGGGGGAAGTGATGCTTTCGTCCTGGACGTGAAGTTTGGAAGCGGTGCTTTCATGAAATCCAAGGAAAAAGCAAAAGAGCTTGCCAAGATGATGGTGAATATTGGTAAACTTCACGGTAAGAGAACTGTGGCTATTCTGTCGAGCATGGATCAACCTCTGGGAAGAATGGTAGGGAATTCTCTTGAGGTTATCGAGGCGATAGAGGCTCTCAAAGGAAAAGGGCCAGAAGACTTAACAGAGCTTTCGTTGTGCCTGGCATCTTACATGTTGTACCTTGCCGGGGTCAGTGACTTGAAA
>QNAV01000055.1:0-7032 GCA_003641585.1 Thermotoga sp.
CAAGAAACTCGAGATTTTAAGAGAGCTTCCAGGTGCTTTTTTTGGTTCATGTAGAAAGAACCTGAAAACCGATGAAGAATTCGAAGAACTCTTCAAAGTTTTTGAAAAGTACAACGTGAGATATTTCCTGTACAACGGTGGAAACGATTCCATGACCATGGCCATGAAGATTCATGAGAAGGCCAGAGAATACGGTTATGATATCACCGTCGTGGGACTTCCAAAAACGGTGGATAACGATCTCGTTGAAACTGATCACTGCCCGGGGTATGGATCCTCTGCAAAGTATCTCTATGTATCTGTCATAGAAGGAACCCTCGATGTGAAATCCATGTCCAAGGATTCCACGAAGGTGTTTGTCATAGAAACGATGGGAAGGCATTCAGGATGGCTTGCCGCTTCCACTGTACTTGCACGAAAATACACAACAGCCCCTCACGTTATTCTAGTTCCTGAAGCTTCTCTGAACGAGGAGAAATTTCTAGAGAAAGTTGAAAGCGTTCTCTCAAAGGAAGGTTTCTGCACAGTAGTCGTCTCAGAAGGTGTAAAAGACGAAAAGGGAAATCTGATATCGAAAATGGAGTTGAAAGATTCGTTCGGAAACGTTCAGCTTGGAGGAGCAGGTCTTAAGATATCGAAAATGATATCGGAAAATTTGAAGGTTCGTGTTCACACTGCTGTACCGGATTATTTGCAAAGATCTGGAAGACACGTTGTGAGTTTGCAAGATCTGATAGAAGCTGAAGCCGTTGGAAGAAAAGGTGTTCAACTTCTCCTTGAAGGTGTCAAAGGGGTTATGGTAACCATAAAGAGAGAAAGTGATGAACCTTACGTGTGGAACCTTGGATTCGCTGAGCTTTCAAAGGTGGGTGGAAGAACGAGGGAGTTACCAAAAGAGTACATACTGGATATGGACATATCGGAAAGTTTCATCAAATACGTTGAACCTCTGACCGTTGGTAATTTCTTGCCATTTTACATCGAGAGGAAGTACAGCCTCTCTGTACTCGAAAAATGAGGCGGGGAGATCCCGCCTCACTCTATCTTAACATCTATCACTTTCTTTTTCTTTCCTTCCTTCTTTGGAATGTTTATCATCAGCACACCGTTTTCATACTTTGCTTTGATTTTCTCTGCGTCCACGTAGTCCGGTAGGTTGAATGCCCTTTCGAATTTTCCGAAGCATCTTTCCACGATCATGTAGTTTTTCTTTTTCTCGTCTCTTTCTATTTTCTTTTCACCGGATATCACTAAGATCCCATCTTGAACAGAGATCTTTATATCATCTTTCTTAAGACCGGGAACATCCAGCTCTATGACCAAGTCGTTTTCCGTTTCGTATATGTCAACGTCTGGTACGAATCTCCCACCGGTTTCCCTTGGACCCATCCTGAAAAAGTCATCGAATATTCTGTCTATTTCCCTCTGAAGCTCCCTGAATGACCTGAAGAAATCTTCCCTCCTTTCAAGCAACATAGTATCACCTCCCCTTTCACGCATTTTCCTTTTTCTGATCTTCTGAAACTGTTCTGTAGAGGTACTGTCCAATCTTCATACTCTCCTTCTGGAGATCATCGAAAAGCATTTTAACCTTCGGTATATCGTTCTTATTTATCGCATCTCTGAGATCTTTTATGAGATCCTCCAATTTTCTCTTCAGATCTTCAGGTAGTTTATCACCGTATTCCTTCAAGGATTTCTCCACACTGTATGCCAGGTCATCCGCTTTGTTCTTTAACTCTATTTCCTCCCTCAATCTCTTATCCTGTTCCTCATATCTTTTCGCATCTTCGATCATCCTCTTTATTTCATCATCTGTTAACTTGTGTCTTCCTGTAACAACCATCGTCTGTTCCTTCCCACTTCCAAGATCTCTTGCCGAAACGTTGACTATACCATCACTATCGATGTCGAAGGTCACCTCTATCTGAGGAACTCCTCTTGGAGCAGGGGGTATCCCCACCAACTTAAAGCTTCCAAGGAATATGTTATCCTTTGCGATACTTCTCTCACCTTGATAGACCCTTATCTCAACTTCTGTTTGATAGTCCTCAACTGTTGTGAATATCTTGCTCTTTTTGACAGGGATCTTCGTGTTCCTTGGGATTATCGGTTCGAACAGCCCTCCTTTTATCTCTATACCAAGTGTCAGAGGTGTAACATCCACAAGGACGATGTCTCTACCTTTGGCACCTTCTTCTCCTGCCAGAATCGCCGACTGTATCGCAGCACCTATCGCAACTGCCTCATCTGGATTGACTCCCTTGTTCGGTTCTTTCCCGAATATGTCCTTTATGAAGTTCTGTATCATCGGAACCCTCGTCATCCCACCAACAAGGATGATCTCATCTATATCGTTTGGTGAGAGCTTCGCATCGCTCAAGGCTCTCTCTATTGGTCCCCTCGTCATCTCAACAAGATCCTTCGTCAAGGATTCGAAGAGTGACCTTGTTATCCTCATTTCAAGATGAAGTGGGCCACTTTGAGTTGCAGTTATGAACGGCAGGTTCACTTCCGTTTCAAGCCTCGTTGAAAGTTCTATTTTAGCTTTCTCAGCAGCGTCTCTCAATCTTTGTAGAGCTTGTTTGTCCTCCCTCAGGTCTATTCCGTATTGTTTTTTAAATTCCTCAGCCATCCAATCTATGAGTCTTTGATCGAAATCGTCTCCTCCAAGATGATTGTTACCGGAAGTTGCAATGACTTCGATGACACCGTCTCCTATCTCCAGTATCGACACATCGAATGTTCCTCCCCCAAGGTCGTAGACGAGGACTTTCTGCTCACCCGGTTTTTTATCCAATCCATAAGCAAGAGCGGCTGCAGTTGGCTCGTTTATTATCCTTAAAACGTCAAGACCTGCAATTATACCAGCTTCCTTAGTTGCCTGTCTTTGTGCATCGTTGAAATACGCTGGGCACGTTATAACAGCTCTTTTTATCTCTCCTCCAAGATACGATTCGGCGTCTTTCTTCAATTTTTTCAGAATCAGACTGCTTATTTCCTGGGGAGTGTATTCTTTATCGTCTATCCTTACTTTATAATCTGATCCCATCTTCCTTTTTATGGATTTTATTGTTCTGTCAGGATTCAGAATCATCTGTCTTTTTGCAGGTTCCCCAACAAGTATTTCACCGGTCTTTGTGAAAGCAACAACCGAGGGTGTGATCCTGCTTCCCTCAGCGTTCGGAATAACCTCGACATTCCCATCTGGTTTCATCCAGGCTATGACGGAATTGGTTGTCCCAAGATCTATTCCAACAACGAACTCCTTCTTATCCGCCATCGTTTCACCTCCTCCGTGGATCATTATATGAAAGCCCAGTTGGTTTGTCAAGAGGGTTTTATAAAATTTGCTCGTAATCATATCTCATCATTTATCATAGAAATCGTTATATCAATTTTATAGATATAATATTTTATAGCAATCGTTACATTAAAATGATAAATAAGAGAAACTGGACAAAATCTATTCAAAAAGATATAATCTCACAAGAAAACACACGCCTCTGGATCCCAGCCTCGGTGCCTGTTCGAAGGTCGGTCTGGGTTTGAAGGAGGCGGAGGTTCAAAACCAAATGGAGGTGTGAAAATGGCAGTAGTTACAATGAAACAGCTCCTTGAAGCTGGAGTACATTTCGGACATCGTGTCCGAAGATGGAATCCCAAGATGTCTCCTTACATCTACACATCGAGGAAAGGTATATACATCATCGACCTTCAGAAAACGTTGGAACTTTTGGAGCAAGCTTACACTTTCGTCAGAGATAAAGCAAGTGAGGGTGCTACCATCCTTTTTGTTGGAACCAAGAAACAGGCGCAGCAGGTTATAAAAGAGGAAGCCGAAAGATGTGGTGCTTTCTACGTCAACAACAGATGGCTTGGAGGGCTCCTTACGAATTTCAAAACCATAAGATCGAGAATAGAGAAATTGATAGAGTTGGAAGAGAAGGAGAAAAGCGGTGAACTGGAAAAGTTACCCAAGAAGGAGCTCAGTAGAATTAGAAGAATCCTTGAAAAACTTAGGAAAAATCTCGGTGGTCTCAAGGGAATGACGCGTCTTCCTGATATACTGTACGTTGTGGATCCCAGAAAGGAGAAAATAGCTGTTGCAGAAGCCAACAAACTTGGAATTCCTATCGTTGCTATCGTCGATACGAACTGTGACCCGGACTTGATAGATTACGTGATACCAGGTAACGATGATGCCATAAGATCTATAAAGTTGATCACCTCGGTTATAGCCAACGCATTCCTTGAAGGAAGAGAAGGAGTTCCATTGAGAGAGGAGGAAGAGAAGAAAGAAGAAAAGGTCATTATGGAGGAATTAGAAGAGATAGAAGAAGAGATCAAAGAGGAAGAAGTCTGACCCCCACGCTGGGGGTTTTTTTATGAGAGGATGATGAGGAAGCATGAGTTTCTAGAAAGTTTCGATCTGAAAGGAAAAATTGCCATTGTTCTGGTTCCAACAGAAAGAGATGCTATAAAACTGTGTCAGGGGGGGAAGTTTGAGCACTTCCCCGCTCCTGATGTTTTACCATTTGAAGAATTTCCTGTATCTTTCAATGTTAGAAAGAGAAGGATAGAGGTTCTGTGGAAACTTCTAAAGGGTGAAAAAGTAGTCGTGGTAACCACACTTTACTCCTTTACGAGAAAGACCATATCACCGAACGATCTCATGTCATATACTTTGAAATTGAGAAAAGGAGCTCATGTAGAAGATCCCATACATCTTCTCTTACTCATGGGTTATGAAAGAACGTACATCGTCAGAGAGGGAGGAGAGTACGCTATAAGAGGAGAGATCGTTGACCTTTTCCCTCCTATATATAAAAACCCTGTGAGGCTCGATTTCTTTGAGAATGAGATAGAGGATATAAGGTTTTTCGATCCGATGACTCAGAGAACGATTGAAAAAGCGAGTGAAGTAACCATTCTTCCCATAAGAGAATACATCTCAGAAAATCATGATGCCGATACTCTTCCTGGGAAATACGGTTCCAACTCTTCTTTATTAGAGTATCTCAAGGATCCTAGCGTGATCTTCGTAAACAAGGAAGACGTTTTCAAAGAGTATGTGAAAATAGAGAGAGAAATGAAGGATATCTTGGGATTCAAGTACGAGGAATACAAGAGGCTTTCTTCGATACCTTTATCAACGTTCGAAAAGCTGTTTGAGAAAGCCGAGGAAATCGAATATTCTTTCGAAACAAGAGAAATTTACACACTTCCCTCGAAAAAGAAAGAAAAAACTGTTCCCATTCTAGATATAGAGGATATCGAAGTTGGTGAACTCGTGGTTCACAAAGATCACGGTATAGGGATTTTTCAGGGTATAGAGAAAGTGGAAAGCGCTCTGGGAGTCAGAGAATACTTCAAGATAAAGTACGAAGATGCGAATCTGTACGTTCCCGTCGAAAGGTTAGATAGAATCCATAAATATATAGGAGATAGTTCAGAGATATCCATAAACAAACTGAACGATAAACGATGGAAGAGAACTGTTAAGAGGGTAAGGGAAGATATCGAAAGAAGGATAAGAGAATTGATAGAGCTCTACTTGAAAAGACAGGAAGTAAGGGGACTTTCCTTATCGGGTGATCCAGATATGGAAGAGAAATTGGCTCAAACATTTCCATATCCTGAAACCTTCGATCAAAAAAGAAGTATCGAAGAGGTTCTCAAGGATCTTGAGGATGAAAAACCCATGGATAGGTTGTTATGTGGTGATTCTGGATTTGGGAAAACGGAGGTTGCAATAAGGGCCGCTTTCAGAACGATTGTGTCTGGAAAACAAGTAGCAGTTCTCGTTCCAACAGTGATACTTGCAAGACAACATTATGAAACCTTCAAAGATAGGTTATCTCCCTTCGGTGTGAAAGTAGAGCTGCTCGACAGCACGAGAACGAAAGCTGAGAGAAAGAGTATCATAGAAGGCCTTAAAAGAGGCGAAGTGGATATAGTGATAGGGACCCATTCTTTGCTTTCCAATGATATCGAATTTTACGATTTGGGACTCGTGGTCATAGATGAAGAGCAGAAATTTGGAGTCGAGCAAAAGGAGAAGTTGAAAAAACTCAGAATTTCCGTTAACGTTCTTTCGATGAGCGCAACTCCCATTCCCAGGACTCTCCACATGGCTCTCTCCGGCATGAAAGATCTATCCGTTATAAACACTCCTCCATCCGGTAGAAAACCTGTTGTCGTGTATGTCATGGAATACGATCCGAGAGTTGTAAGAAGTGCGATATTGAGAGAGGTAAACAGAGGTGGCCAGGTGATCTACGTACGAAACAGGGTGGAAGAACTGGGTGATGTTTTCAAAAGACTCACAGAGCTTGTTCCAGAGGTTAGGATAGGAGTGGCACACGGTAGAATGAAGAAGAAAGTGATGGAGGAAATCGTATGGGATTTCTACAAAGGGAAATTGGATGTTCTAATATGCACGACTATCATAGAAAGTGGTGTCGATATTCCCAACGCAAACACACTGATTGTTGAGGATTCCCATAGATACGGTTTGGCACAACTGTATCAATTACGAGGAAGAGTTGGAAGAAGTGAAAAAAGGGCCTTTGCTTACTTCCTATATCCCAAGCATGTTTCCAAAAAAGCTTTAGAAAGGTTAAAGGTTATAAAGGAGACAGTAGGCCCAGGTAGTGGTTTCGAGATAGCCATGAAGGATATGGAAATGAGAGGGATAGGTAGCATCCTTGGGTTTGAACAACATGGTAACATGAATTCCATAGGTCTCAAGTTGTATTCTGAAATTCTTGAGAGCAGTATAAGAAAGGCTAAAGGAGAAGTGAAAGAAACAGAAAAATTCTTGATAGACACGGAGATAGAAGGTGTTCCAGGGCACCTTGTGATACCAGAAAGTTACGTTGAAAATCCTATAGAGAGAATGAGGCTTTACAGAAGGATGGCCATGGCAACTTCTGTCGAGGAACTTGAGGATCTTCTCAACGAAGTGGAAGACAGGTTTGGAAATCCCCCAGAAGAGGTTCTCTCACTCTTCGACTACTTCAAGCTTCG
>QNAV01000056.1:0-6992 GCA_003641585.1 Thermotoga sp.
TCGAACATAGCTATTATGGAGCATCCAAGGGCGTATCCTGAGACCGTCATCGCAAACGGAACGAAATTTACACCTATCCAATTCCTAACGATGTTGAGATTTTTGGGATCGAGTTGCCCTAGAAGATGGCCAAAGACATAATAAACAACGGCAAGGCCAAAGAGTGCAAATCCTGCCACCGAGAGTCCCATGACACTGCCACCTTGATACGCCACTTTCAGAGCTTTCCCAATGCTTCTTGTTTCTCTCGCAGTGTTCGTGACTCTCACGTTCGCCCTCGTTGCCATCTTCATTCCAACAACACCTGCCAGGGCACTCATGACAGCTCCCAGCAGAAAAGCCACTCCCGTCTGCCATGTCGTGACGATCATCAGAACTATCGCTATTGGTATGACACTCTTGAAGACAGCTTTATTCTCATGACTTACAAAGGAATCGGCACCCTCTCTTATGTAGGAAGATATCTCTTTCATCCTCTTCGTTCCAACAGGTTTTTTCATGACCGCGGAGAAGTTATATGCGGCAAATCCTAAGGAAACCAGTGGAACAACGAAGAGAACCCACATCTTCCTCACACCTCCTCCATTATGTTCTTCAACTCTTCAAAAAATCCTTTCAAAGCTTCCTGGTGATCTTTTTCTCCATTTTCGATCTCGTCCATGAGTTTTTCCAGTTTTCTAGTGGTCTCTTCCGTCACGAACCTGTTGTATCTTTTTTTCAAGAACAGGGAGACTTTCTTGCCGAGTTGCGTTGGCCTTATTCTTCTGTAGCTATCTTCCACGATGTAACCACGTGCAAAGAGTGTTTCAACGATTTTGGAATAGGTTGAGGGTCTGCCTATACCCTTTCTCTTCATCTCTTCAATAATAGTAGCTTGTGTGTAAAGAGGAATCGTGTGTTTTTTGTAAATTTTTCTTTCAACCACTCGGTAATTTTTCTTTTCGAAAGCTTTAAAAACCTTTATCGGCAGAAACAGGTTCCATCCATCTCCCACTATTTCGGATACTATCTCAATTTCCACGATGTCACCATCAACTTCCAAAGACACCCTCTGCTTCTTCACAACCACTTCTTTGGATTGACTCGCCATGAATCTATTGAATATCAGTGAATAGACGTTCAAATGGTTTTTACTGATCCCCTCAGCCAGCTTTTCTTCAACGAGATTCTCTATATCCGTGACATCGAGAGCCCTAACGGGGCGAATAGCTTCGTGCGCTCCTTCCTCCCCCCAGTTTCTTCCTTTGAATATTTCTCTTTTTCCCCTTGATTCCAGATAACTCTTTGCTATCATCTGACCTGCTGTAGATATTCTGGTCGAGTCGGTTCTGTGGTAGGTTATGAAACCCTTCTCAAACAGGTCCTGAAGGATCTTCATGACCTCGTTAACACCCAATCGAAACTTTTTCGACGCTTCAGATAGAATGGTGTCGGTTGTGAAAGGAGGTGGGGGGGAGATCTTCTCGATACCCTCTTCTATATTTAAAACCTTAACTATCTCAGATTTTTTGCTTTCTTCCACCTCCAATTGATAGCCATTTTCAAGAGTCAACTTGGTGAAAGTCTTCTCGCTCTTTTTGTATTCCTCTTCCCTCTTTACTATCCATCCAAGAACGGTACTCTGGACTCTACCAGCAGATAGGTTGAGACTGTTGAAAGCTTTCTGAATCTTCTTACTCAGTTCGAAACCGATCCATCTATCCTGAACGCGTCTCACTATCTGAGATTTGACAAGGTTGGAATCAACATCCCTTTTGCTTGCTATACCCTCTCTGAAACCGTATCTTGTTATCTCATGCATCTCGATCCTTCTAGTGTTGTTGTTAACAGGTATCAAGTACTGTGTCACATCCCACGAGATTTTTTCTCCCTCTACATCCGGATCCGTTGCGACGAGTATCTCATCGACCTCGAGAGCAATCTCTCTCAAACTTTTCAGAACATCCAGCTTGTTGTCTATATCCTTAGAACCGCATTTTGGACAAGTATCCAGATCCTGAGAGAACTGATAGCCACATTTTCTACACCTTCTTATGGTTTCATAAACTGGAACGAATTTTCCATTCTCAACTTCAACCCCGTAGATCCCTCCCTCCGTTACAAGGTCGTAAACGTGCCCTCTGGTCGCTGTCAAAAGAAATATTCCGTCTCCCGTTATGGATTCATGTACCAGAATCCCTTTGTACCTTCTCGTTGAGGATCTGCCAAAGAACCTTGAAATGGTCTCAGCCTTAGTTGGCGATTCGACTATCAAAAGGGTCGATTTCACGTCCATGAACTCCTTCTTCTCTTCTTTTCTGCTCTCCTCCACTTCTTTCAAAAGAGTTTCCCAATCTGCATCTTCCAGATCGATCCACTCCTCCTCCGTGAGCCAATCCAGTCTCTCCTTTAAAGATTCGAAAACGGCATCGTCCGTTTCAAAAAGGATTGACACACCTTTTGTGAGCTTCGATCCTAAAAGCCTTGAACTTCTTCCCGATGCCTGTATGTAAGTCAGAACATCCGGCAACAGAAGTTTCCTCTCTTTGATTCTGTACCGAGCGAAAATTCTTTTGATGGTCTCTTCCCACTCATCCTCAGTTAAAACAACCTTCAATCTGTTTCTGAGCGTTTCTATATCTGATCTATCCACTATCTGAAGGAGTTTTTTTACCCTTGTATTCTTCTTTGACACCTCGAAAAGGACCCTTCTTATCACGAACCTTGGGGCTTTCTCCATGTCGATGAAATATTCGAAAACGGGTGTTCCCCAGAAAATTACGAACTTCACTCTCTTTGGAAGATCGAGACCCCTGACCAATTTTCCGTAATAAGAATAAACACCCGCTATTATGGAGACCTTACCCTCCGAGAAGTCCTCCAAGGCCTTTTCGAGGTTTTCCCATGATTTTCCAACCGGGAAACCGGCACCTTCAACGATTTCGGATAGCCATTTAATCGTCTTCTCATCTCTTGCAAGAAGAACGATCCCATCTTTCAATTTCTCCAATAAATCCAACAGATCGTCTGTGTCTTCACTTTTTACCCTCAAATTGGTAATGTTCCTCACGCCGACCACAAGGGTTCCTACATCGAATCCAAGGAGTTCTCTAAAAAGCAGAGGCCTTATACCTTTTGGCCTTGCCGTTGCTGACGAGACGACTAATATACCGTGCTCACCAATTTCGAGCTCTTCTTCCCGCTTTTTTCTCAGCTTCATCAATGCTTTCTCTATCGCCTCTTTCTCTATACCAAGCATCATGAGGATTGTGTCAATGTTCTTCGAAGACTTCAAAACCGCGTCCACATCGTCAACGAACACGAAATCGAATTTCAACTTCGATAAAATCTCCCAGTTCTTCGACAGAAACTGTGTGGAGAATATGGCTATGTGAAAATCACCTCTCTCCAATTTTTCGAAGAATTCTTTCTTCTCCTTCTCCTTCATCCCAGCGTGATAATGGATTATATCTACATCTCCATCGATCCTTTTCACCATCCCCTCCAATCTTTCTCTTATCTGGAGAACGAGGGTGAGAGTGGGCAAGATCATGGCACTTCTTTTGGCATGAAAGGAGAACCAGAGGGATGTGACCATACCGAAAGTTGTCTTTCCAACCCCTGTAGGAGCGATCGCCGTGAAACTTTTCGAGAGAAGCACTCTCTTCATCCATATTCTTTGAAACCCTGTTGGAGGGAATCCGGTGACCCTTTTGAAAAAATCTGAGAAATCCGAAAAATTCTTTTCGAAATCTTTTATATACCTGTAAAACATGAGTTTTCCATTTTTTTCAAGACGCTGTAGAACTTCTTCAGGTTCAACCTCTTCTGAGAGACAAACCTCACACGGCAGTCCTTTCTCGTTTCTTTCATCCGTGTTCAATCCGAAACAGTTCACACAGGAGTGATGATACCGCAGTCCTACTGCCATCCTTCCATGTACCTCCTCTGACTCTCCGTTAGACTATCTATCTCAACATCCAGTGCCTTCAGTTTCAAGCGCGCAACCTCCTCATCTATCTCTGGTGGGAGAAGATGAACCTTTTTCTCTAAATTTCCATGATTTTTCGAGAGGTAGAGAAGTGAGAGAACCTGGAGTGAGAAAGATATATCCATTATCTCTATTGGATGGCCATCACCTGCTGCCAGATTCACAAGTCTTCCTTCGGCTATGACGAAAATGGTCTTTCCGTTTTGAAGAACATAACCGTCGATATTTGGTTTTGCGTGGAATTTCTTGACAGATATTTCTTCTAATTCTCTCATCGAAACTTCCACGTTGAAATGTCCTGCGTTTGCCAATATCGCACCATCCTTCATGTTCAAAAAATGCTCTCTTCTTATGACATCTCTATTCCCCGTTGCCGTTACGAATATGTCCCCTATTTTGGATGCATCATCCATCCTCATGACCTGGAAACCATCCATCACGGCTTCAACAGCCCTCACAGGATCAACCTCAGTGACTATAACGTTGGCACCGAGTCCTTTGGCTCTCAGGGCTATCCCCCTTCCACACCATCCATAGCCTGATACCACAACGTTTTTTCCAGCTATCAATACGTTCGTGTTCCTCATGATGGAGTCCCACGTCGATTGGCCCGTTCCATATCTGTTGTCGAAAAGAAATTTCATCTTCGAATCGTTCACCGCTATGACTGGAACCACAAGCATTCCTCTCTTTTCAAGCGCTCTCAACCTTCTGACACCCGTTGTCGTCTCTTCTGAAACCCCCTTCAAATTTTCAAGCGCATCCTTTCTCTCCGTATGTGCAAGAACCGTGAGGTCAGCCCCGTCATCGAGTATCAAATCGGGATGATAGTCCAAAACTTTGTGAAGGCCTTTCAGGTACTCCTTTTCATCGTGTGTTCTTTTTGCATGAACTTCTATCCCAAGGTTCTTCAAGGTTTCTGCAACGTCATCTTGGGTCGAAAGGGGGTTGCTTCCCGTTACGGCAACGTGTGCTCCTAGATTCGATAAAGTGAGCGCAAGGTACGCGGTCTTCGCTTCAAGGTGTATGGAGATACCGATTCTGAGACCTGCCAGTGGTTTTTCCCTGGAAAACTTCTCCCTTAAAAGGTTTAAAAGTTTCATGTATCTCGATACCCATTCTATCTTCATGCGGCCAGTATCCACCTGTATCCCTCCTGTTTAAACATGTACCGCTGAAAGATCACCCTTCAAGACTCTCTATGATAGCTTTGCAGAAAAATGGCAGATCGTTTGGATTTCTGGAGGTTATGATCTTTCCATCGACCACAACGGGTTCATCGAGGTACTCTGCCCCCGCGTTCACAATATCATCTTTTATAGAGAAGAAACCCGTAACTTTTTTCCCTTTTAAGATACCGGCAGATATAAGGACGTGCCCAGCATGACATATGGCAGCTATCGTTTTTCCCTTTTCATAGGATTCTCTCACAAAATCCAGAACCTCTTTGTATCTTCTCAGCCTGTCTGGGGCCTGGCCCCCAGGTATGATGATCCCATCGAATTCATCCGCCTTAACTTCTCCAGCTTTCCTATCCACTCTGACCACGATACCGTGTTTGCTGGTGAAAGTATCCTTTGCAGGGCTTCCAACAACCACCACTTTCGCTCCTTCTTCCATCATCCTTATTTTCGGATACCAAAATTCGAGATCATCATAGCCATCCTCAACGAGAATGGCTACTCTTTTTCCTTCCAATCTCATCTTTCCCCTCCTCAAACGCCGATCTTTACCAGCTCGTATTCCCTGCTTCCCAAACCAATTTCTTCACCATGTTCAAGTTGCTTTCTCCAATCAACATTCGGATGTACGAACTTGAAGGGATCACCTTGGGCTCTTGGATCTATGAGAACGGGAGCTTTGTTTACAAGGTCAACACACGCTTGATCCAAGGCTACGGGATCCTTACTTGCGAGTATTCCTAAGTTCGGGACTATGGGTAGATCGTTCCACGATGCACAGTCACAATCTGGAGACACATCGACAACGAAGGATACGAATATACACTTATCTTTTTTTATCTTCATGACGGCATAAGCGTATTCTGCTATCTTCTCTGATAGAATGTCAGAGGATTCATCCCATCTCGGGTTCATTCCACCGTATATACACACCGCAACGCATTCTCCACAACCTATACAAACATCGTAATCTATCACCGCGTGTTTCTCAACCTTTATGGCTCCCACAGGACAATTCTTCTCGCAAACGCCACAAGCAACACATCTCTTTTCATCCACATAGGGTTTCGAAGTTGAATGCTGCTCCAGTTTCCCCGCTCTTGAAGCACATCCCATCCCAACGTTCTTGAGGGTTCCTCCAAAACCTGTAGAGACGTGCCCTTTAAAATGCGTGAGGACTATCAAGGCGTCAGCGTAGACTATCGCAGAACCAATTTTCGCTTTCTTTATATGCTTTAGATTCACCTCGACCTCCACTTCTTCATTTCCCCTCAAACCATCAGCTATGACTATGGGAGCACCGACTGTTGTGTAAGAGAAACCGTTGAGCAGAGCGCTTTCTATGTGATCCACAGAGTTCGATCTCTTTCCATGGTACAGTGTGTTCGTGTCTGTGAGGAAGGGCTTGCCCCCCAAACTCTTCACTTTATCGACCACAACTCTCACGTATTGAGGCCTGATGAAGGCAAGGTTTCCAGGCTCCCCAAAGTGAAGTTTTATAGCAACAAGCTCTCCTGGATTTATAATCTCGGAAATACCCACTTTCTCCAGGAGTATTTCAAGTTTTTTCAAAAGATTCATCTCGGGAGTCGCTCTCATGGAGGTGTAAAAGACTTTGGACCTCATATCAATCCCCCTCTAAACACTTGTAATGTTCTTCTATAAGATGTTTCTTGTACTCCAGAAGAACGGGACTCAGAGTTGGTCTTTGAGAATCGTCGACAACCACTGCCACACTGAAATCCACAGTAACACTTCCTCCAGAAGGAACAGTTACAGGTTGTGGTGGATCGTTTGGATCCCCGTTGAAACCGTAGTAACCATAGTAATCACCTTTTGAA
>QNAV01000057.1:0-6986 GCA_003641585.1 Thermotoga sp.
AGAATTTGCAGTTAAAAAGATAGGAATTTTCGGATCGTTCGCCAAAGGAACTGTTACTAACGAGAGTGACATAGATTTCTACGTGGAGTTCGATCTTGAAAGACTCACATTTGATAAGTTTTTCGAGCTCATAGAGTTTCTCGAGGGTCTCACTGGTAGAAAAGTGGATATCGTCACCAAGGATGGGTTGAAAACCATTCGGATTCCATACATAAAGGAAGAGATCGAAAGGAGTATCATCTATGTCTAAAAGGGGAGATAGGGAGTTCCTGTATGACATTATCGAAGCCTGTCGAAGGATTAGGAGTGTCTACTTTTATCTATAGAAGAGAAATCAAATTAATTCTCAGCAGATTCTCTATACCATTATTCCTATCAGACAAAACCCTCATTGGTATGATTTATTTTACATTTATCACCACATAGCTTCCGCCCTCGGAAGTAACTTCCGCCCCCGGAAGTGATATAATACCAGAGGGTGATACTTTGCTCTTTTCTTTTGAACCTAAAACGAAAAGATCCGAACTGTTCGATAGGGAGGAAGAGTTGAAAAAATTAGCCAACTTTCTTCCTAGATACCCTTTTGTTGTTATAACGGGTTTAAGAAGGGTAGGGAAATCCTCCCTTGTCAAGGTGTTCTTAAATGAAAGCGATTACCCTAGCATATCCATAGATTGTAGGAGACTGTATATGGAATCTGGTGGCAATATAACATCTTCTGATCTGATTTCGCACATTGAAAGAGAGTTGATGAGAGTATCATGGAAGGAAAAAATCAAAGCACTTTTGAAGAAATTCAAGATAAATATTTCAAGCATAACCGTGGAAATGGATTCTGGGAAAATGGATCTGGCTTCCATCTTCGAAAAAATCTCTGCTATCGCTGAGAAGGGTAATACATTCTTCGTTGTTCATTTTGACGAAGCACAGTACCTTCGCTTTTTCGGATCCAGAGGCGGAAACGATATTTTAGCGTTTCTTGCTTATATTTACGATAATCTCCCCAGTATCCGTGTGATAATAACTGGATCGGAGGTGGGGGTTCTTCACGATTTCCTTAAATTGGGTGATTACAGTTCTCCAATGTATGGAAGGGCTGTTTACGAACTCGCGTTGAAACCTTTCTCGAAGGACATGGCCATAGAGTTTCTGAAACGAGGTTTTCAAGAGCAAGGCGTAAAACCAGATTTCGATGTGGAAAAAGTGATTGATAAGATCGACGGTGTACCGGGTTATTTGGTTCTCTTTGGTATGAAGTACATCGATGTGAGGGATACTTTCCTTGCTCTCGAAGAAGTCTACAGAACCATGGAGGCTTTGATGAAAAGAGAAATCGATGAGCTGGAAAGAAGGAGTAGAAGGTATTTAAAGATTTTAAAACTCGTATCGCTTGGGATAAACACATGGACTGGCCTGAAAAATTATTTCTTTTCTTCAGGTGATAGAATAAGCGATTCTAGACTTTACGAGCTTCTTCAATCTCTCACGAAAATGACGTTCATAGAGAAAAGAGAGGGGAAGTATAAAATCGTCGACCCGGTTCTCGAAGAGGTTTTAAGACGCTCGTTGTAGAATCTCATCGGTATTATATATTCGCCTTGGGTGGCCAAACCCACCATCCCTATCCCTCACCGGATTCGAGACTACTTTAAACAATATGTTCCTAATCAACCACTTCAACTTTGATTCCGTATTCTTTGGCCTTGTATTTGATCATCTCAACCATCTTCCCAAAAAGGAATGGGTTTTAGTAATGGGTGTTTTACAATACCATCGTTTGGACGGGGATGAGAGGAAAAAGTTCAAACAGGCGGGAAAGAAAAAAGCGGGCTTTTCGCCCGCTACACTATCTTCAATTCTTTTATACCCTTTTCCACTATTTCCTTCGTATCTCTTGCTATGACCAACTCTTCGTTGGTTGGTATAACCAAAACGGCAACTTTCGAATCCGGTGTGGAAATTATTCTCTCTTCTCCCATCACATCGTTCTTTTCTTTGTCTATTTTCACACCAAGGTATCCAAGATAATTTTCACAGATCTCCTCTCTTATTATGGGAGAATTTTCACCAACACCTGCAGTGAAAACAATCGCATCAACACCGTTCATGACAGCAGCATAGGCTCCTATGTACTTCGCTATTCTGTATTCGTACACATCAAGGGCTGTCCTTGCGGTTTCATCTCCATTCATGGCGGCTTCCTCTATATCCCTCATATCGGGGCTGAATCCTTTTGAAAGTCCTAGAACTCCACTCTTCTTGTTTAAAATGTCGTACACATCTTGAGGGGAAAGACCCTCTTTCTCCTGAAGGAACACAACTATCGATGGATCGATATCACCTGACCTTGTACCCATAACGAGACCTTCAAGGGGTGTGAAACCCATAGATGTGTCAACGGATTTTCCGTTTTTAACCGCCGCTATGGAAGCACCATTTCCAAGATGGCAGGTTATGATCTTCAGATCTTTGTAAGATTTCCCAAGTATTTCAGCGGCTCTTTTGGATACGTATCTGTGGCTAGTTCCATGGAAGCCATATCTTCTTATCCTGTATTTTTCATAATATTCATACGGTATGGCGTAGAGGAAAGCTTTCCTCGGCATCGACTGATGAAAGGCCGTATCGAAAACGGCAACGTTTGGAACTTTTGGAAGGAGCTTCATAGATGCTTTTATTCCCATGAGATTCGGTGGGTTGTGCAATGGTGCGAGGTAGGAATATTCTTCTAAAACTTTTATCACTTCATCATCTATCAGAACGGAACTGGCGAAAATCTCTCCTCCATGAACTACCCTGTGTCCCACAGCTCCTATTTCGGAAAGATCTTTTATTACTCCCAGTTTCTCATCCATTAGAGTATCCAGAATTAGCTTCAACGCGACTTCATAGTCCGGTAAGTCTTTCTCTATGACATGTTTTTCGCCTCTCACTTTGTGGATCAACCTGCTTCCTGATATACCTATCCTCTCTGCTATACCTTTGCATAAAACCTTTTCCCCATTCATGTCTATGAATTGATACTTTACGGAGGAACTCCCCGAATTTATAACAAGAATTTTCATGACTTATACCTCCTTAAAGACTTTTGGTCAGGCTTTTCCGCTCGAACCGAATATTTTCATTCTCTTTTTAACAGTATCTTTGACCATTTCGAAGACAGGTTTAAAGATTTTTCTTGGATCTATCTCAGTTTTCTTCTCAGAGAGGGTTTTCCTTATGCCAGCGTTGAAGGTTATTCTCAAATCAGTATCTATGTTTATCTTGTTGATACCGAGTTTGATAGCTTCTCTGAGCATCTCTTCAGGTATACCTTTGGCTCCCTTTATCTCCGCTCCATATTCGTTGGCGAGGGCAACAAGATCTTGTGGAACCATGGACGCTCCATGAAGAACCAAGGGGATTCCTCCTGTATTCTCCTTAACCTTTCTCAATCTTTCAAAATCGAGAACAGGTTCTCCTTTGAACTTGAAAGCGCCATGACTGGTTCCTATAGCGGGAGCGAGGAAATCGAGCTCTGTCCTTTCAACGAATACCTTCGCTTCCTCGGGATCCACGAGAACGGATTCCCTCTCAACAACGTTGTCCTCTATTCCTTTCAGTTTTCCCAATTCTCCTTCAACAGAAACTCCCAGCGCATGGGCTATCTCAACGATCTTCCTGGTTTCTCTCAAGTTTTCTTCAAAAGGTAAATGAGAAGCATCTATCATGACGGAGGTGTAACCTGCTCTCAAAGCTGACATTATGTATTCAAAATTTTTTCCGTGATCCAGATGAAGAGCCACCGGAACGGATACCGTCTCAGCAAACGCTTTCACCATGCTGACTATAATCCTGGTTCCTCTGTGAGGATCTCCTGCTCCCATGTACCTGATTGCTCCCTCAGATGTGGCGATTATTACAGGAGATCTTTCTTCCTCCGCCGCTTCGATTACAGCTTGGAGAAACTCCAAATTGTTTATGTTGAAAGCACCAACAGCGTATCCTTCTCTGTTAGCTTTATCCAAGATCTCCTTCGTCGGAGTGTAAGGCATCTTCCTTTCACCTCCTAGGTTATTTTTTTAACTTTAATAAGGAAAGCCGGGGGATCCCGGCTCTCACGATTTTTCCCTTATTGTAGCCTGAGCAGCAGCGAGCCTTGCAACAGGTACTCTGTAAGGTGAACAGGAAACGTAATCAAGACCTGCCTTATGGAAGAATTCTATGGATCTGGGATCCCCTCCGTGTTCACCACAAACACCAACCTTCAGATCGGGCCTTGCAGCTTTTCCTTTCTGAGTACCGATCTTAACGAGTTCTCCAACACCTTTATAATCTAAGGATTTGAATGGATCGAATTCCAAGATGTTCTTTTCTAAATATTCAGGCAGGAATTTCCCCACATCGTCTCTGCTGAATCCGAACGTCATCTGTGTCAGATCGTTCGTTCCAAAGCTGAAGAACTCCGCTTCCTTCGCTATCTCATCTGCCGTAACGCATGCTCTTGGGAGTTCTATCATCGTTCCAACTCTGTATTCGAGCTCAACCCCTGCTTCTTTTATCATTTCATCTGCAACTTCCTTTATTACGTCTTTCAAGTACTTTATCTCGTTTACATGTCCAACAAGCGGAATCATTATCTCAGGTATAACTTCGATTCCTTCCTCTTTTTTCAACTCAATGGCTGCACCTATTATGGCTTTTGTTTGCATCACAGCGATTTCTGGATAGGTTATTACCAACCTGCAACCTCTGTGCCCAAGCATCGGGTTAAACTCCTTCAAGGATTCAACAACATTTCTGAGTTCTTCGAAAGACACTCCTATTTGATCTGCGACTTCCTTTATCTGTTCATCCTCTGTCGGTAAGAACTCATGAAGCGGTGGATCTATAAGCCTTATGGTTACTGGATATCCTTTCATGACTCTGAAGAGTCCTTTGAAGTCTTCTTTCTGGAGTGGTAGTAATTCTTCGAGTGCTTTTTCTCTTTCCTCTTTATTCTTCGCAACTATCATCCTTCTCACTTTAGGTATTCTATCCTTCTCGAAGAACATGTGCTCTGTCCTGCAGAGGCCTATACCCTCCGCTCCGAATTTCCTGGCAACTTCAGCATCTCTTGGAATATCAGCGTTGGTTCTAACACCAAGTCTTCTTATTTCATCCGCCCAACTCAGTAGTTCGGCAACAGGCCCCTCAAGTCCCATGGGTTTCACCGTTGCTATCTTTCCAAGAAGAACCTCACCCGTTGTACCATCTATGGATATCCAATCTCCTTCTTTCACAACAATGTCATTGACGCTGAACACACCTTTATCAACATCAACATCAATATCCTCTGCCCCAACGACTGCTGGTTTTCCCATACCCCTTGCAACAACCGCAGCGTGTGATGTCATACCGCCTCTTGAGGTTAATATGCCCTGAGCAGCTGCCATTCCACCAACATCTTCTGGGCTCGTTTCAGGCCTTACCAAAATGACATGTTCTCCTCTCTTTCCAATCTCTTCTGCCTTCTTAGAATTGAAGACAACGATACCGGTTGCCGCTCCTGGGGATGCTGGGAGTCCTTTCGCTATGACCTTTGCCTGAGCCCTTTCAGATGGATCGAACATGGGATGAAGTACCCTTTCTATATCCTCTGGACTCACCTTCATAACAGCTTCTTCCTTGGTGATAAGACCTTCGTGAACCATATCTACAGCGATTTTTATGGCAGCTTGCGACGTTCTCTTTCCGCTTCTGGTCTGAAGGAGATACAGTTTGCCCTTTTCAACTGTGAATTCTATATCCTGCATGTCCTTGTAATGCTTTTCGAGCTTTTCCATGATCTCCATGAGCTGGTTGTAAACTTCAGGCATCCTGCTTTTAAGTTCTTCCAATGGAAGAGGCGTTCTTATACCAGCGACAACATCTTCACCCTGAGCGTTTGGAAGGAACTCTCCATAAGGTTTCTTTTCACCGGTGTTGGGATCCCTTGTGAAAGCAACACCCGTTCCACTGTCCTCTCCCATGTTCCCAAAAACCATGGCAACTATATTGACGGCTGTTCCAAGGAGTTCTCCTTCTTTAATTCCATGGATTTGTCTGTATTTTATGGCTCTTTCGTTCATCCAGCTTCCGAAAACTGCGTCAATTGCCAGCCAGAGTTGTTTCCATGGATCCTGAGGAAATTCTTTTCCTTCCTCCTTGTATATCTCTTTGAACCTTTCGACGAGCTTTTTCATATCATCAGCATCCAGTTCTATGTCAAGCTCAACACCCTTTTCTTCCTTGAGTTTCTCTATCTCGTTCTCGAATTTCTCGTGAGGTATTTTCAAAACGATGTCGCCAAACATCTGAAGGAACCTTCTGTAAGCATCGTAAGCGAATCGCTCGTTGTTTGTAAGCTCTGCCAGTCCTTTCACAGATTCGTCATTCAAACCAAGGTTCAAGACGGTATCCATCATACCAGGCATGGAAACGGCTGCACCGGATCTTACCGAGACAAGGAGTGGGTTTTCAGGGTCTCCAAGTTTCTTACCTGTAATCTCTTCCAATCTGTGAAGAGCTTCCTCCACCTCTTCTTTCAATCCTTCCGGATAGGTTCTCCCATGATCGTAGTAGTACTTACAAACCTCGGCTGATATCGTGAAACCCGGTGGAACGGGTATACCTAGGTTGGTCATCTCTGCAAGGTTTGCTCCTTTTCCACCCAGTATATCCTTCATCCTGGCGTTTCCATCCGCTTTACCGTTGGCAAAGAAGTAAACATATTTCTTTGTCATGAGTTCTCCCTCCTCTTCCAATCTGTATGCTTTAGATTATTATATTCCCATGATAGAAATCTTTACTCCTTCCTAACATCATTTCAAAATGAATGAAGTGTTGACTTTCCCATCCACAACTTTTAATTTCAAAAGAATATAAGCTTCCTTCTGCGTTCCAGAGAGACTTTCTATAAGTTCTGACAAATCCACATAGAGTAGCAGTGATTCGTCCCCTTCCATACGCTCTTTAACCTTTTCCAA
>QNAV01000058.1:0-6961 GCA_003641585.1 Thermotoga sp.
GTCACTGATCCTCAACATCGCCTTGATGAGAATTGCTTATCCTTTAAAACTCCTCGATTATCCTACAAGCAGAAAAAATCATAGAAACTCCATTCCTTTCACAGGAGGGCTTGCAGTCACTTTCAGTCTGTTGGTGTTCGGTTTTAAGGAATCCGCTTTTGTGTTATCAATACCGATGTTGATCCTTGGATTACTGGATGACATGAAGGGTATCTCTTACAAGCTAAAGTTCATCTCCCAGACATTATGGGCCATGGTGATCTTATTAATTCTCAAACCCACTTTAAGGATATTCGGAATGGATCTTCCTGACGCCGTCTCATGGGGCTTTTTCATATTCTGGTATGTAGCCATGGTGAACGCCTTCAATCTCATTGATGGAATAGATGGTTTGGCCGGTTCTGTTGCATTCTTCTCCTTCCTTACAATTAAAGAAGGGTTGTATTCTTCCGCTCTTGCCGGCTTTTTGATCTATAACCTGCCACCCGCAAAGGTGTTCTTGGGAGACTCCGGTGCACTTTTTGTGGGATCACTGCTTTCTCTAATCTCCCTGAAGATGATGAACTTTGACTTAGCTTATGCAACCATTTTTTTAGGGCTTCCCGCTTATGAGGTCTCAACAACTTTCTTTAGGAGAGTACTGAAACACAGAAACCCTTTTCTGCCGGATAGAAACCACACACACCATGTTTTTCAGAACAGATTTGGTACCTGGAAAGCTCTTTCTATTCTGATTTCGTATTCTCTATTGTGCAATTTATTGGGATTAACCGAGAAATTCTACACCCTTTTCCTCTACCTTGCTCTGTCCTTCGTCATTCTCCTTCTCAAGACTCGCTTTCAAAGCGGTTATGGCAACTTCAACCTGTGATTCATCCGGCTCGGATGTTGTGAGGTATTGAAGAGCTAAACCTGGGATGAAAAGTAAACGAAGCATTTTGTTCTTTTCAAAAACAGAGGCAACTTTAAGAAATTCATAGGATATACCTGCTATCACAGGAATGAGGATTATCCTGGATAGAATCCGTATCTTCATAGTGATATCACCAAGGAAACCCAGAAGGCTGAAGGTCAAGACCGACACTATAAGGAATATCATGATGAAATTCGTTCCGCATCTTGGATGGATTGTTGAATATTTCATTACACTCTCAGCATCTAGATTCTCACCGCTCTCAAAGGCATGTATCGTTTTATGTTCCGCTCCATGGTATTGAAACAACCTTTTCACATCTTCAAAGAAAGATATGATCCAAACGTATATCAAGAACAGAATTATCCTTATGGTACCCTCAACTAGGGAGAAAAGGAATTCGTTGTTTTTTAGAAAAGTGAGGAAATTCGTGATCAGGAGGGGTACAACCACGAAAAGACCGACGGCCAGTGCAAAAGCTACTAAAATAGATATCGCACCCTCTGACTTCTTCATCTTCTCCCCTGACGATATCTCAGCAGATCTCGTCAAAGCCTTTATACCGAAGTAGAGGGAAAGATACAAACTGTAAAAACCTCTCAGAAAGGGAACTTTCATGATTTTTCCTTTTTTTGGAACTCCCAGGATCTCGGTTACTATATTCCCTTCTTTGTCTCTGACAGCTATCGCAATTTTTCTTCCTATCATCATCACTCCTTCAATTATCGCCTGTCCACCCACTTTCATAGCTCAATCCCTCCAAAAACCTTTTGAATGGCTACAGACGTCCCCTTGATACTCGAAACCATCTCTGCTATTTCAACAGCTTTTTTCAAAATATTCCCCTCATCCATGCCTTTCAGAATACCATCTATTATAACAGCATCGAAAGCATCTCCCGCTGCCAGTGGAAAATTTCCTTTTTTTCTTACACTTTTGAAAATACCACCCCAGATGGCTCCTTTTTCCCCCAGTTTGAAGATATTTGCTCTTCCCTGAAACCCTTCGTTTGCTATTACAAACACATCCTGTTCGAATTCGAAACTTTTCAACGGAAAGGCATCTACTATCAATTTCTTTCCTTTTAGTTTTTCCTTGATCCTTTCAAAGTTTTTTAATCCCATTTCCATTGTTAGAAAGTACAGCTCAGCTTCTGGTGGATCCGTGGAAAACGGTGAAAGATTCACCCCTCTGTAAACTCCAAGAACTTCTCTTTCGTTGGATGAGACAAAAACACCCGTTTTACCCTTTCTCTTCCCCAAAAAACTCACACCTATCTCTCTCAGAAATCTCAAGATCTCATCTCCTTTAGCATCGTCTCCAACGTTTCCTATAAGCCCCACCTCGTAGCCCAGCAATTTCAGTGCCACGGATACGTTCAAAGCACTCCCTCCGGGACACTCGATGAACTCTTCATAATGCGGAGGCTCCCCGTAGAATATCTGATCCCAGAAGATACCTCCCATTATCACTATCATGTGAGATCACTCCTTATTTAAGAATTATCGCATATGGTATAATTTTTTCAGATGTATCAATGGAGGTGAAAAAGATGAGAGTGGGGATTTTGACAGGCGGTGGAGACTGCCCAGGTTTGAATGCGGTAATAAGGGGTATAGTGAAATCCTCTCCATCCAACGTCGAAATAGTAGGTATCATGCACGGTTGGAGAGGCCTTGTGGAAGGAAGCTACGTTGAACTCACAGAGGATGATGTGGAAGGTATCCATATATTGGGAGGAACGATCCTTGGAACGAGTAGGGTTAATCCCTTTAAGAGTCCTGAAACAAAAGATAAGGTCCTTGAGAATATAAAGAAAATGAAATTGGATGCCTTGATCGTTATAGGCGGTGATGACACGCTCTCTGTTGGAGCAAAGTACTCAGCTATGGGAGTCAACGTAGTTGGAGTACCAAAAACGATAGACAACGACATAGCCAACACCGATTACACATTTGGTTTTCACACTGCTGTGAACGTCGGGGCAGACGCTATAGATAGGCTCCATTCAACTGCGAAATCTCATGAAAGGGTGATATTCGTTGAACTAATGGGAAGAGATACCGGCTGGATAGCTCTTGAGGCCGGGCTCGCAGCTGGAGCACATCTCATACTGATTCCTGAATATCCTATGACGTTGAATGAGATCATCAAGATAATAGATGAGCGTATGAAAAGAAAAAGGTACGCTGTGGTTGCCGTTGCGGAGGGTTTCAAACCAACCGAATTTGAAACGGAAGTCACTATCAAACAGGAGAAGGATGAATTTGGACACGTGAGGCTTGGAGGAATAGCCCATGTGTTGGCAGACATAGTGAAGGAAAGAACGGGTTACGATACGAGAGCGGTTGTTCTGGGACATCTTCTGAGAGGAGGAACACCGACCGCTTTTGACAGAATTCTTGGAACCAGATATGGTGTCAAAGCCATGGAACTCGTTCTGAATGGTGATTTCGGAAGGATGGTTGCCCTCAGAGGAAACGAGATAATATCTATTCCATTGGAATATGGTATAGGAACCAAAAAGTACGTTCCTTTTGAATATTACAAGCTGGCGATGACATTCTTTGGCTGAGGTGTGTTATGAAAGGGGAGCATCCATACGTTAAATGGGCTATCGAGGTTATTGAAAATTACGTCAAATATGGGAAGGTTCTGGATCCTCATCCTGATCTTCCAAAAGAGCTCTTCGAAAGAAAGGCAGGTGCCTTCGTCACACTCCACAAAACCGATGGATCCTTACGAGGATGTATTGGAACCTTCCTTCCAACGAAGGAGAACCTCGCTTTGGAAATAAGGGACAATGCTATAGCTGCTGCGACTCAAGATCCGCGATTCCCCCCTGTATCTCCCGATGAATTGGATGATATAGTGGTCCATGTTGATGTTCTCAGCGAACCTGTTCCCGTTAAAGATATATCAGAGCTCGACCCCAAAAAATATGGTGTGATCGTCTCAAAAGGGTGGAGAAGGGGTTTACTTCTTCCAGATATAGAAGGTGTTGAAACCGTTGAAGAACAACTGAGAATAGCGAAATTCAAGGCGGGAATATTGGAAGAAGAGCCAGTGGAGATATACAAATTCACCGTGGAAAGGTATAAGTAGGGAGGAGTTTTCTAGATGAAGAAAATGGCATTGTACTTTGAGAATCTAGATGATAAGACTGTAAGATGCCTTCTGTGTCCCCACAGATGTGTCCTTAAGGATGGAAACGTTGGAATATGCGGTGTGAGAAAGAACGAAAAAGGACTCTTAATGACCTTGAATTATGGTGAGATAAGTTCCATCGCCATGGACCCTATAGAGAAAAAACCCTTATTTCATTTCAATCCAGGGGACGTAATCCTTTCTGTAGGAACGTTTGGATGCAACATGAAATGTGGTTTCTGCCAGAATTGGGAGATTTCTCAGGAGAAACCTTTCACCAGGAAGGTGTCGCCTGAACAACTCGTGCAGATAGCCAAGGATAGAGGATCCAAGGGGATAGCCTACACTTACAACGAGCCGATGATATGGTTCGAATTCGTTCTTGATACTTCAAGGATCGCTGCAAGAGAAGGTTTATACAACGTTCTCGTTACCAACGGTTTAATAGAGGAGGAACCATTGGAGCTATTGCTTCAATCCATACATGCCATGAATATCGATCTCAAAGGATTTAACGACGATTTCTACAGAGAGATTGTCGGAAGAAAAGACACCGTCATGAAAACCATAGAAAAAGCTTATAAAGCTGGTATACACGTTGAAGTGACAACTCTTTTGATCCCCACGAAGAACGATAGTATGGAGGAACTTGAGGAGGAGTTCAAATGGCTTGCCAGTCTGGATAAAGACGTACCCCTTCACCTCAGCAGATACTTTCCTAACTACAAGTATACTATTCCTCCCACTCCCTTAAAAACCCTCCTTGAAGCTTACACACTCGCGAAGAAGTACCTGAACTATGTTTATCTTGGGAACGTTTGGGACGAAAAGTATGAGAGCACCGTATGCCCCGAATGCGGTAGCTTGGTTATAAGACGAAAAGGATACGATGTCGACCCTGCTGGACTCGATGAGGAGGGTAGATGCAAAAAATGCGGGCATCAGATCGTAAAAATATATCGCTATTGAGAAAAGAAGTCATAGTATACATGCTCATAGGAACAGCAGGATTTTTCATCATTCTTCTTGGCTTTATACTCAAACCCCCACAAACCTATTACAAACTCAAGGATGTTGCCCTTGGAACGTACGTCAACATCGTCATTGGAAGTAACAAAATCAACCCAGAGAGAATAGCAAAGGCGATTCTCGATGAACTCAAAAGACTCACGGTAAAGTTCGATCCCAGAAATCCCAGAAGCATAATCTATAAGATCAACGAGGCGAATGGAGACTGGGTAAGTGTTGATGAAGAGACTTTTACCCTGATAAAAGCTTCAGTAAGGTTTGCTCAGATAACAGATGGCGCTTTTGATCCGACACTGGGGAAACTCATAGAACTTTGGGGGTTCGACGTGATGAAACCTCATCTCCCAACGGATGATGAGATAAAAGAAACCTTGAAACATTCTGGATATAAAAATGTTCTTTTCGATGATAAGAATATGAGGGTGAAACTCCTCAATGGAATAAAACTGGATTTGGGAGGTATAGCTAAAGGATACGCTTTGGAGAAAGCCCGTCAGATCGCGAAATCTTTCGATCCAAATGCAACGGGTTTTGTCGAAGCAGGTGGTGATATTAGAATCATCGGACCGAAATTTGGAAGAGAACCCTGGGTTGTAGCGATCAAAGATCCCAGAAAAGATGAGCCGATGGATTTTATATACCTTCTTGATGGAGCGGTTGCAACATCGGGGGATTACGAAAGATTCTTTGAAATGAATGGAAAAAGGTATCACCACATCCTGGATCCAAAAACCGGATATCCAGCACGGGGCACCTGGAGCGCAACCGTCATAGCTGAAGACGCGGTAACGGCAGATGCTCTGGCAACGGCAGCTTTCGTCTTGGGAAAAGATTGGAGATTCGTGGTGCTTGAGTTTCCAAAATTGGGAGGACATGTCATGCTCGTTCTTGAGGGTGGAACCATCAAGAAGAGCGGTACTTTCAAACTGTTTGAGAGAGAAAAATGAAGAGATTATTAGGGAAACACGATTTCCTCTTGATAACGATTATTCTCGCTCTGTCAATACCTTTCATCGTGTTTCAATCGCATGATCACAAACCCATTGTCGTTGTTATGAGAGAAGGAGAGGTTATTTTAAGGGTATCTTCTCCTGGTAGATACGATGTCAAGTGGAAAGGAAAGTACCTCATGAAAATAGAATTCGATGGGGAAAGAGTCAGAGTTGTTGATTCCACATGTCCTTTGAAATTATGTGAAAAGATGAAATGGATAAGGCCTGGAGGGACGATAGTTTGTGTACCAAACAAAGTGATCGTGACGTTCGAGAACGTAAAAAGGAAATACGACACGATGACATGGTGAAGAAAATTTCTCTGCTATCCTCACTCACAGCGTTGTCTTCTATAATGTACATTGTAGAATCCTTCATACCCTTTCCTTTAGTGTTCGGTAAATGGGGATTTTCCAACTCGGTAGTTCTTCTTCTCGCTGTTGAAATGGGGCTCAAAGAAGCTTCTCTTGTGGCGATAGCGAAGAGTATAGTTGGAAGTCTCATGGTAGGGAAATTCTTATCCCCACAATTCTTTATGGGATTTTTTGGAGCACTATCGGCATCCATCGTTGAATCGTACATGAGTCGTTTTAGAAAATTCGGTTACCTTGGTTTGAGCGTTTTAGGATCCATTTCCAACAACTTCACGCAATTCCTGATAGCATCCCTCTTCATAAAGAGCCCTTTGATATTTGCATTGTTTCCTCTTATGATCGTCTTTGGTATTATCTCAGCTTCCGCGAACGCTTACATCGCGAAGAAGTTGGGAGGGATAATAGTTGAAACTGATCTTGGCGTCCTCTTCACCAAGAAGAAGGGAACTCCTTTCAAGACTGGGAATACAGTTTGATGTGGTGGAGCCACAGGTAGAAGAATTCCA
>QNAV01000059.1:0-6840 GCA_003641585.1 Thermotoga sp.
AACGTACTTACCAGGTCCTGAAACTCCATCAAGAATCACATGTTCTGGCTTTTCCCTTCTTGTCATACTCTTTCTCCATTGAGCATGCAAGTAACCAGCATCCTCAGGAATCTCACATTTTGTGAATGTTACCTGGTAAAAGAATCCCTTAGATAGTCTCCAAGCCTTGATTTTCTATCGTTATTCTTGCTCTCTATCTTCATATCCCCTTCAACATCCTTATCTCTGACAAATACCTCTTCCCTACTCCAACATAGATGCTACCTATATCCTGAATGAACTTTATCAAAATCTCTATGACATGTTTTAGCTTGCTTGCAATGGAAATCTCTGAAGAAAGGCAATTCTTGAAGAATTCTCTTGAGAAAATGATGGTTTCTCTGAGGAAGGAAACACCTCCTTTATGTTCAGCATGGAGATGATCTGGTGATCATGGAAAGTGTAAGGGAGATTGTATCATCTTCCTTGCTTTATTTTCTATACCTTGCACATTATTTTTGAAACAGTCCCCGGAAAATCTTGAAATATTCGGGTGATAATGTATAATTACAAAATAGGTGTGGGGCCGTAGCTCAGTTGGGAGAGCGCTACCATGGCACGGTAGAGGTCGTGGGTTCGAGTCCCATCGGCTCCACCAAGGGTGCCCCTGTAGTTCAACGGATAGAACGGCGGATTCCTAATCCGCAGATGGAGGTTCGATTCCTCCCAGGGGCATTTGGAGAAGTGGGCCGTTAGCTCAATAGGTAGAGCACCTGATTCTTAATCAGGGGGTTGCAGGTTCGAGTCCTGCACGGCCCACCAGATTCAAGAAGAGGAAGCCGCCCGGCTTCCCACCCTGGGGCAGAAAGCCACCAGGGTTAATAGGAAGAAGCTACTTCCTTGGGAAGCGGGCTTTTGCCCGCTTTTTCATTGAATGAAAAGGAGGGGAAAGTTATAGGAGAAGTAAATCTTCCAAAAAATGAGGAGATAAGGGTGAACAAGGTTAGAGTTGTCGATGAAAATGGAAAGCAGATAGGAATAATGCCGACGTGGAAAGCATTGGATATCGCAAGAAGTAAAAATTTGGATCTTGTACTCGTTGCTCCGAACGGGAATCCCCCAGTTGCCAAGATAATGGATTATGGGAAGTACAAGTATCAGATGGCGAAGAGACAAAGGGAAGCGAAGAAAAAGCAAAAACAGATGCAGGTTAAGCAGATGAAGTTCAGGATAAAGATAGATGATCATGATTATCAGACGAAGCTGAAGCATATTAGAAGATTCTTGGAAAATGGAGACAAGGTTAGAGTTGTGATAATGTTCATAGGAAGGGAGATAGTTTTCTCAGAGAAAGGGAAGGAAATCCTTCAACGAGTTATAGAAGACACGAAAGATCTTGCGACTGTTGAGACACAACCAAAACTGGAAGGACGAGACATGTGGATGGTTCTGAAACCTAAAAACGTGTGAGGAGGGTCTACCATGGGAAGGAATAAAATGAAAACCAATAGAAGCGCTATGAAGAGATTCAGACTGACAAGGCGTGGAAAACTCATGAGACATCATGCTTATACCAGTCATAAAACAGGAAAAAAGAGTAGAAGAGCTTTAAGAGAACTCAGAAAGAAAGATGTTGTTTCCGATGCTGATAGGAGAAGGATGCTGAGACTCATGGGTCTTAGATGAGGGGAGGATGGAGTATGAGAGTAAAAAGGGCAGTACACGCCAGAAAGAAAAGGAAAAAATATTTGAAGGAAGCTAAAGGATACAGAGGTGCTCTCAGCAGAAGGTACAAACTTGCAAAGCAGATGTACATGAGAGCTAAGTGGTTTTCATACGTTGGAAGGAAGCAGAAAAAGAGAGATTTCAGAAGACTGTGGATAACTAGGATAAACGCTGCTGCAAGAAACGAAGGATTGAAATACAGCGAGTTCATCCATGGGCTCAAAATCGCTGGTGTTTCAATAAATCGGAAGATGTTAGCGGATCTTGCTGTAAACGATCCGGAAGGTTTCAAAGAATACGTTAAAATAGCTAAAGAAGCCTTGGCTAGTCAGTAGAGGTCTCCATAAGGAGACCTCTTAAATTTATTTCTATATACAAGGAGGTAATGGTGATGGGAGATCAGAAACAGCGCTTTGAAGCTATTAATAAAAGAATTGAAAGGGAAAAACGAATAAAGGAGAAGATGGAACTTGTAAAGCATAAAATAGCTGTTATGAGTGGAAAAGGAGGTGTTGGAAAAACAACAGTTGCGGTGAATCTAGCTGTTGCTTTGGCTGAAGATGGATTCAACGTTGGTCTTTTGGACGTGGACATTCACGGCCCAAATGTTGCCAGAATGCTCGGAGTAGAAGATATGTTGAGTGCAGAAGATGAAGAGATCATACCTTTCGAATTCGCTGATAATTTGAAGGTAGTATCTCTTGCCATGATTCTTCAGGAAGGAGCTCCTGTGATATGGAGAGGCCCTCTCAAACATACTGCTCTTCAGCAGTTCCTGGGTGATACCAGATGGGGAGAGTTGGATTTTCTGGTCTTCGATCTTCCCCCTGGAACAGGAGATGAAGCGTTATCTCTCTTTCAACTCGTTAAAATGGATGGAGCTGTCGTTGTGACAACACCTCAGGAGGTCGCCATAGACGATGTCAGGAGAACCATAAACTTTGTTTTGAGAATGAAGCAGAAGGTTCTTGGTCTTGTTGAGAACATGTCTTACCTTGTGTGTCCGAAATGTGGAGAGAAGATAGAACTTTTTGGAAAAGGAGGAGCAGAAAGACTTTCTGAAGAATTCAAAGTACCGATCCTTTCAAGGGTTCCTTTTGATCCGAGGATACCACAGCTTTCGGATGTTGGAAAACCGGTGGTATCCTACTACAGAAACTCGGATGTTGAAAAAAGTTTCAGAGAGCTTGTAAAAAACATTCTTGAAATGTTGGAAAGATGAGGGGGAACTCCCCTCATCTTTCTTTTTAGATATTCTCCAAAAATTTACCGATTTTCAGAATAAACCTTACCTTGCAAATGCTAAAATCATGCTAGCCTGACAACCTGACAGGGAGGATTTAAGGTTGTTCTGGGCGTCGGTAATCGCTCATTTCATCGTGGATTTGTTCTCGAGCATATTCAAACCATTAGGACCATACTTCATATCAAAATACCAGATAGAACCGAAAACATTCGCTACGTCTCTCTTTGGAATATCCATTTTAACTTCCATCATGCAACCATTTTTTGGAGTCATAGCCGATAAAGTGAGGAAGAGGAACATATACCTTGCTGTGGTCTTGAGTGTTATCATCGTTTCTTCAACAATGATTTCTATTGCAGGTACTTTCTTGATCGTTGTCATCCTCATTTTAATCACCCAACTTTTCAATTCAGCTTTCCACCCGATGGGAGCTTCCATGGCGGGACATTATGGGAAGGGATACCATCTTGCTTTCTTCTCATTTGCCGGGATGCTTGGATTCGCAACAGGGCCTGTTATCATAACTTGGTACGCACAGGCTTTCAATTTGAACTTCATGTACATTATAGGGATCATTCTCTCCCTTACTATGATTTTGATTGTACCCAGGATGAAGCATCTAGAGCTTGAGGAAAAAACGAAGGTCGTGTCGAGTGTCGGCGTGTTTTTGAAATTACTACCATTGTTCCTGTTCGTCTCCTTCCGATCTTTTTTCATGAATTTATCAGAGGTCTATGCTCCACTGTACATCAAAGAGATGGGGAAATCTCTGATATTCGGTGGCCTTCTTTTGACATCTTCAAGGTACTTTGGGATGTTTATGTCTCTTCTAGGTGTTTTCTTACGCGAAAAGATTGGGAACAACGCTGTAAACATTATTTCCGCTAGTGGTATGACGGCCTTCAGCCTTCTCTTCATCTTTGTAAAGAACGATATCTCGATAGTGATCATGTTCATCCTCATGATGGGTTTTTCATACCTTTCTATGTCTTCCAACGTTGTCGAGGCTCAGAGGATCGCGCCTGGTAACAAAGGATTCGCATCGTCAATAGTTATGGGAACGGCCTGGGCCTTTGGTAGTCTCATGAATTACGTATATTCGAGTCTATTTGGAAATATGATCATTTTCATGATGAAGAGTGCATGGGTCATAGCTCTTTCAACCTCTATTTTCGTACTTTTGAGCATTAGAAAAACCCAAAGTGTGTGACCCTTCCCTTTTATCCTTCAATTTTTCATACCATATTCTTAATTTTCCCATTTTGTGATATTCTTAACATGAAATGGAGGTGATTCAATGTATTTAAAAGAGATCGTTGAAAAGGTCGGAGGAAGGGTTCTCAGCGGTGAGAGTAAACTCGATTCTACAGAGATAGAATCTGTTGCAGCATCCGATCTGATGAGTGAAGTTCTTGCTTTCGCAGAACCTGGCATGCTTTTGATAACAGGACTCGTTTCACCTCAGGTTGTGAGAACAGCCGTCGTTGTTGGAATTCCCGCCATTTTGATAGTTCGTCATGAAAACGTACCAGAAGAGCTCGTGGATCTTGCAAAGATGAACGACTTGATACTGGTGGTGACACCCCTTTCGATGTTTGAAGCTTGTGGGAGGCTCTATATGGAAGGACTCAAACCCGTTAAGAGAGGGAAGCTTCCATGATTCAAGAAGTTGTTAAGAAAGTTCAGGAGTTCTTTCCAGATCTCAAGGTTTCAGAGTTCATGAACAAAAGCGTTGTGTGGATAAACCCAAGGAGGAAGCTCCTTCATGCTAAAGAGATAATGAGGATAAAGAGGATTTCGGGAGTTCCCGTTGTTGATGAAAACGAAAGAGTTATAGGCATAGTGAGTTTAGAGGACATAATAAAGGCTTTGGAGGGAGATTACATAGAAGATCCCGTTGAGAAATGGATGACGAAAGATGTCGTAACCCTGAAACCAGACGATGATTTGGAGAAGACGATCTCTCTTTTCGAAAAATATGGTTATGGAAGATTTCCTGTAGTGGATGAGAATGGAAAGCTTGTTGGGATAGTTACAAAACACGATATATTGACGGGTCTTCTTGTGAAACTAGGTACCATATACCTTCACGATGCTAGAAGAAAGGAAGTTCTGGAAAATCCAGAATTCTTCGATAGATCTCTTATAACAGGGGAAGTAATAGACAAAAAAGGAGCGGATTTTTCATTTCATATAGACTATT
The DNA here is from genome assembly GCA_003641585.1 of Thermotoga sp. Classification (GTDB taxonomy): domain Bacteria; phylum Thermotogota; class Thermotogae; order Thermotogales; family Thermotogaceae; genus 4484-232. The sequence continues at coordinate 5,154 of QNAV01000059.1, forward strand.
TCGATATAAATCTTGCGGGAATAGGTGCATCCAAGTTGAAACAATTTCTGTTGGAAAAAGGTATGGATGAAAGGATAGCGAGAAGAGTGGCCATAGCAACTTATGAGGCTGAAACAAACGTGGTGATACATAGTGGAAGTGATGGTTACATATATTGCTTTTTGAGAGATGATCAGATTGTTGTCAGGGTTGAGGATTTTGGGAAAGGTATAGAAAACGTAGAAATCGCCATGAAAGAGGGTTTCACAACTGCTCCGGATCAGATAAGGGAAATGGGTTTCGGCGCTGGTATGGGTCTTCCGAACATGAAAAGATACTCCGACAAGATGGTCATAGTTTCAGAAGCTGGAAAAGGTGTCGTTGTTGAGATGATATTCTTCAAGGAGGGAGGAGAGAATGAAACTCAGGGAAGTAATGGATAAATTAAGGCTTGAACATGTATGTGGAGAATTGGATAAGGAAGTTGTCCACGGGTACACTTGCGATCTTCTCAGCGAAGTTATGGGAAACGCAAAGCCAGGCACCCTGTGGGTAACCGTTCAATCACACATGAACATAATAGCCGTTGCAACGATAACTGGAATAAGAGGGATTATCCTTTGCAACGGTCATGATTACGGTGATCAAACAATAGAAAAAGCGAAGGAGGAAGGTATAACCCTTTTCAAGACCCAGGAGAATTCCTTCGTGGTTTCGGGCAAGCTGTATGCCCTGGGATTGAGATGATGAGAGCAGACCTTCATATACATACTTGCCTCTCACCTTGCGCTGATATCACGATGACACCGGATGTTGTCAAGGAAAGATCCAAAGGGATCGATGTTCTTGGAATTTTGGATCACAACACCTCCAAGAACGTGAGACCCTTCATAAAGGCTCTGAAAGATAAATTGATCATACCTGCTCTGGAGATACAGAGCGTTGAAGATGTGCACGTGCTTGGCTTCTTTGAGAGGTTAGAGGATTCTCTAAGAGTTTCTAGAATTTTGGAAGATCATCTGCCCAACATCACTCACGATCATGAGAAATTTGGCTATCAGTTGTACGTGGATGAATCTGGAAAGTTCATTGGTTACGAGGATAAACCCCTTGGATTTCCAACGGACTTGAAATTGGATGAGGTGGTGGATCTGATACTGGAAGAGAACGGCATCCCTGTTTTTGCTCATGTTGAAAGAAAATTCGGTGTACTTTACCAGCTGGGTATATTTCCGGAAACACCTGTGAAAATCGCTGAGGTTGTGAGTGAGGAAGGGTACAAACTTGCAAAAAAAGGAGGCTTCGTGGTTATAGCTTCCTCTGACGCTCATACCCCAGGGGATATAGGTAGAAGGACCATCTGGCTGGATTGTGATGATAAAAGTGTCAAAAGTGTCCTTTTATGCTTATTGAACGGGAAGGTGATAACCCTATGGGATTGAGGACGATAGCGGATCATATAATGGATATAGCTCAGAACGCAGTGAAGGCTGGTGCAAAGAACATCAGAATATATATAGAGGAGATTCCTGGGAAGATCCTCAAATTCGTTGTGGAGGACGATGGCCCTGGTATGGATGAAGGAACACTCTCCAAAGTCTTTGATCCCTTCTTCACCACCAGGGATCCGAAAGTGAGGAAGGTGGGGCTTGGCCTACCATTTTTGAAACAGTCTGCTGAAGCAACGGGAGGCTATGTCAAGCTGAAG
>QNAV01000060.1:0-6778 GCA_003641585.1 Thermotoga sp.
AACGGCGACAACCCCTTTGTATATGGGATGAGACGCGATGGAACATGCTAAAAGGTCATCTCCTGAGCCGGATGGTTTGGAGAGTTCCCTCTTTAAAGCCCCTCCCATGATCATGAATCCTTTATCTATGAATTTGAACTCATTTACCCTTATCCCTCTCACACTTTTTGGAATATCCCTTGCCACAACAAAATTTTTGACATTCTTTCTGAATTCACCTTTGTAACCCAACACTCCTTCAAAATCAACGTCTCTGTATGTGAGTGAAGCGAAGATAGGTTTTAATCCCCTGACGAAAACGACTGATCCCTCTGGAAGGATGGAGAGGTAATGAATAACCAAGAGCACATCCATATAGTGTTCTAAAGGGACATCTTCTGAAAAATCGTTCAGAGAGAACATTTCTTCGTTGCTAACATTTCCGATGTTTCTCATGTAGAGTATCTCCCATTCTGGAGCGGCGTACAACTCAGACAGAACTTTAAAGATCTTTGCATAGTACCTTGAAACTCTCAAAAAAGCCTTAAGTGCAAGACTTCTTCTTACCTGAAGAGGAACATCACCAGATTTTTCGAGAAGCTCCAGGATCCTTTTATAATCGTTGGGATCGCATAAAGGGATAACGTTTCTATGGTTCTTGGCGGAGGCTATTAAGAGGGCTGCACCACCAACATCTATCCTATCTATGAGAGTTTCCTCTCTTCGTGTTACATCGGAAATCTCTTCAAATGGGTTCAAAATTACGACAATCATATCGAAAGGTTCTATTCCGAGTCTCTTCAACTCCTTCAGATGTGATGGATCCTCTGGCTTTCCAAGGATCGCACCGAATATCAGCGGATGGAGTGTCTTCACTCGCCCTCCCAAGATCTCGGGGAAACCTGTTAGTTCCCCAACTTCCACACACTCTACACCGTTTTCCTTTAGGAATCTCGCTGTTCCACTGGTAGCTACTATCTCAACTCCTAAATCGTGCAGTCTTTCGGCAAAAGGTAAAAGATCCCTCTTATCGTAGACACTGAAAAGTGCCCTCACATCGTATCACCTTGTTGTATGAACGAGTTTCACACTCTCAAGATCTTTCATTAACTCCAGAAATTTATTGTGATCAATACCTTCAACTTTCATCACCAGTGTGTAAATTTCCTCGGTTTCGCCATAAGAAGCCAATGAAACGATGTTACCGCCAGCTTCAAAAACCTTTTGAGAGAGCTTTGCAAAGGTTCCCGGAACGTTAGGAACCTTAAACGTGTATCTCACACCCTTTTTTCGTGCTCCAAACATCTCGAGAAAGACCTTGAAGATATCGGTTTCGGTTATTATCCCGACCAGTTCGTCACCTTTCATAACAGGTAGAGCCCCTATTTTGTTATCCACCATGATCTTAGCGGCTTCTTCCACAGGGGTATCTTCCTGAATGGTTACGACATCTCTTGTCATAATCTCTCTTATTTTGAGCTTGCTTAGGAGGTAATGAAGTTCCCATACATCCAAAGTGGTGGCTTTTGATGGCGATGCATATAAAATATCCTTCTCCGTCACTATTCCAACGAGTTTTCCATTTTCAAGAACAGGTAACCTCCTTATTTTGTTTTCCCGCATGATCTTCAAAGCATCGGTGAAAGATGTCTCCGGATCGACGGTTATGAGATTTCTGGTCATGACATCTCTGACGAGCATTCTTACCCCTCCTCATGCGATTCCAAGGTATGCTTTTTTGACATCCTCGTTGTTCAGAAGCTCTTGACATTCTCCTTCAAGAACGATTTTCCCAGTCTCAAGGACATAACCGTAGTCTGATATTTTGAGGGCTCCCATTGCATTTTGCTCAACGAGCAGAATTGTTGTTCCCTCTTCATTGATCTTCTTTATGACGTCGAAAACTTCAGAAACAAGGATGGGAGCAAGCCCTAATGAAGGTTCATCCATCATGAGAAGCCTGGGTCTGCTCATGAGAGCTCTGCTTATTGCGAGCATCTGCTGCTCTCCCCCAGAAAGTGTTCCTCCAAGCTGAGAAAGCCTCTCTTTTAACCTTGGAAAGAGCTCAAATATCCATTCCAGATCTTCCTTTATTCCCTTTTTATCTTTCCTGGTATATGCTCCCATCATGAGGTTTTCATAGACTGTAAGGTTTGGAAATATTCTTCTACCTTCAGGAACCATAGCTATCCCCATTTGATTTATCGTGTGAGGATGATGATTGGTGATGTCACGTCCTTCGAAGATTATCTTCCCACTCCTTGCTTTAACGAGTCCCGATATTGTGGAGAGTGTGGTCGTTTTTCCCGCTCCATTCGCTCCAATGAGTGTAATGATCTTCCCCCTGGGAACCTCTATATTGATACCCTTCACAGCGTGTATGGCTCCATAGTAAACATGTAGATCTTCGACCTTAAGGACGAGATCATTTTCAGACATATTCCCATTCCCTCCCAAGGTAAGCCTCTATGACCTTTGGATTGTTCTGAATCTCTTCTGGTGTTCCCTCGGCTATTATCTTCCCATAGTCCATGACGATGATCCTCTCACATATCCCCATGACGACCTTCATATCGTGTTCTATGAGGAACACGGTTATCTTGAATTCATCTCTGATTTTTTTTATGAAATCCATCAGGTCTTCTGTCTCTTTCGGATTCATACCGGCTGCCGGCTCATCAAGGAGCAAAAGTTTTGGATGAGTTGCCAGTGCTCTTGCTATCTCAAGTTTTCTCTGCTCCCCATATGGAAGTGCAGAAGCTTTCTCATTCATGACATCTATGAGTCCTACCTTCTCGAGTAGTTCCATTGCTTCTTCTTTCATTTTTCTTTCCTTATCCAGGTATCCCAACTTGAAAACAGCCCTCCAAAACCAAAAGTTTCCATTCCTTTTGGGATCTTTTCCATGTTTTTTCAAGATCTTATCGGCATCTGGATTGCTGAGAACGTGATGCTGAGAAACTAGGACGTTTTCAAGAACAGTCATATCCTGAAATAGCCTTATATTCTGGAACGTTCTCGCTATTCCAAGATGTGTTATCTGGTGTGGTTTCAAAGGAGTTATATCTATCCCATCGAATATTATTCTTCCCGATGTTGGATAATATATGCCTGTTACAACGTTGAAGACAGTTGTTTTCCCAGCTCCATTGGGCCCTATAAGCCCCACCAATTCCCCTTCATAAATCGTGTTAACAAAATCATCAACTGCAACCAACCCACCAAATCTCATGGTCACATGATCTAGGATTAACAACTCCTTCACGATTTCTCACCACCTCTTCTTGCAAAGATCCATCTGTATAAGTTATTCCAAGTCAACTCAGTTCTTCCCATCAAACCTCTCTGCCAGAATATCATGACAAGGATGAATATGACCGATATGACCAGTATCCTCATTCCTTTTATACCTGGAACTTCAATACCAAAGAAGGTGAACGGTTCTTCAAACCTTCTGAGCCATTCAAACAGAATCGCAAATATCATCGCTCCGAGTATGGAGCCAGTTATGCTTCCAAGCCCTCCCAAAACTATCATTATCAGAACGTAAAACGTCAGCATCGGCCCCAGAGTCGTTATTCTTGGGTCTATCGTTGTGAGCCAATGAGCATATAGAGATCCTGAAATCCCTGCAAAGAAGCCTCCTATGACGAATGAAAGAAGCTGATGCTTGAAAACGTTTATTCCCATCTCCTCAGCGGCAATTCTGTCCTCTCTTATGGCTTTCAAGGCTCTTCCATAAGAGCTATTCACAAGACTTCCTATGAAAAGGACCGTTACAAAAAGCCATCCCCATGCCCACCATGTATTCGTGTATTCTGGTATCCCTTTCAGACCCAATGCTCCGTTTGTGACGCTCCTCAGGTTAAGTGCCAGAATCCTTATGACTTCGGCAAATCCAAGAGAAGCTATGGCGAGGTAATCCCCTGCAAGTCTTAAAACAGGCCAGCCAACCAGGAAAGCGGCAAATGCAGCTAGAACTCCTCCTGCAAGGGTTGCAAAGAAGAAATTCGTATGGAGATTCTTCAAAAATGGGACGATCGGTTCTATTATGAAAGATATCTCCTTCTGTTCAGGAGTTAACGTCAAAAGAGCTGCCGTATACGCACCAACGAGTATGAAGCCTGCGTGTCCTAGAGAGAAGATCCCTGTTATGCCGTTTATGAGGTTCAAACTCACGGCCATGATGCCATATATGGCCATGAGATTCAAAATTTTTAGCTGATAAGCGTTCATATATACATTTGCAAGGTGAAGCAAAAAAATCACAAAAATCACGAAGATAACAGTTAAGAAAAAATTAGCTTTGGCTGACAGCTTTTTCTCCATCCCCATCACACCTTCTCTATCATCTTTTGCCCCATAAGGCCTGATGGCTTAACGAGCAAGACGATAATCAATATGACAAAAGCAAACGCATCTTTATATTCCATAACTTGAGGGACCAGACTCACTATCAGGATCTCTATCATACCAAGAAGGAATCCCCCGAGAACAGCTCCAGGAATCGAACCTATCCCGCCAAAGACTGCCGCTATGAATGCTTTCAAACCTGGCATGAAACCTGTATATGGGTAGAAGTTGGGATACCTCATAGCCCACATGATACCACTTACAGCTGCTAATGCTGAACCTAGAGCAAAGGTGAATCCTATGACCATATCAACGTTTACTCCCATGAGAGCCGTTGTTGGAATATCTGAAGATATCGCCCTCATCGCCATACCTATCTTGGTTTTGTAGACTATCCAGAAGAGGACGAGGAGGCTTAAAGCAGTCATACCTATGACTATTATGGTTAAGACAGGAAGCCTCGCATTTCCGATGAGAATGTACTTTCTTAAAATCGCTTGGTGTTTTCCAAGAACCTTCAGGAAGGATCTGTAATTTGCACCAAAAACGACTACAGCAAAGCTTTCAAGGAAGAAGGACATACCAATGGCAGTTATGAGAGCAGAGATCCTTGGCGCGTTTCTTAAAGGTTTGTAAGCGATTCTATCGATCAAGAATCCGAGGAGAGCAGAACCGAGTATGGCGACGATAAAGGCAAGCCAGGTAGGAAGTGACAGAAGGGCCACAGCATAGAATGCAAAGTATATCCCCATCATCATGATGTCCCCATGGGCAAAGTTTATAAGCCTTAAGATTCCATAGACCATTGTGTAACCAACAGCGATCAAAGCGTACAAACCACCAAGCATGATACCGTTGAAGATGTTTTGCAGAATAAGGGTTGCTGTCACTTTTGGTCCACCTCCAGTAAAAAGCCCTCTCCCCATGTAGCATGGGGAGAGGAGCACATTTCATCACATACCCGGAGTCACCGTCGTGACGTAATCGAACTTACCACCCTTAACGGTGTTTATAACGACAGATTTCACAGCGTTACCATGCTCGTCAATCGTTATCACACCGGTTGCTCCTTCGAAGTTCTTTGTTTTTCTAACCTCTTCAGCTATCTTTACTGGATCCAGACTTCCTGCCCTCTCTATAGCATCAATAAGGACAAGGTATGCATCGAATCCGAGCGCATTCAAAGCAGCCGGATCTCTTCCATATTTCTCCCTGAACTTCTCGACGAATTCTTTTCCTATCTCGGTGACGGCTCCTTTGGGATGGTAATGAGTCGTGAAGTAAAGACCTTCGACAGCGTCTCCACCTATCTCTATGAGCTCTGGGGCATCTGCTCCATCTCCCGTTAAGAAGTAACCTGTGTATCCCAAAACTTTGGCCTGCTGACATATCAACGCGATTTCTGGGTAGTACCCAGTTATGTATATAACGTCAGGATTCCTGGAGAGTGCAACCGTGAGCTGGGCGCTGAATTCCTGATCTCCTGTTTTGTAGAAAACCTGAGATACCTTTCCTCCGAGCTTCTTGAAGGTATCCATGAAGAACTTGGAAAGACCGACACTGTAGTCCTGTTCAATATCAGTGAATATGACGACGTTCCTTGCTTTCAGATAGTTGTAGGCAAATTCTGCACCAGCACTTCCTTGGAAGGGATCGATGAAGCAGACCCTGGACACGAACTTCTTTCCCTGGGTCACAAGAGGATTCGTCGATGAAGGTGAGACCATCGGGATACCTTTCTTCTCAGCAATTTCTCCTCCTGCTAAACTGTGGGAGCTTGCAACTTCCCCTATGATGGCCACAACGCGCTCCTTGTCAATCGCTCTTGTAACGGCATTTGCAGCCTCTGTTTTTTCGCTTCTGTTGTCAAGGAGAATGAGCTCAACTTTTTTGCCAAGGACGGTTGGTTTGAATTCGTATGCAAGCTGAACTCCTTCCCAAACTAGCTTTCCAAATGCCGAGATTCCTCCTGTCATCGGTAGAACTACCCCTATCTTCACCACATCTTCAGCTATTGCTATAAAAACAAAAGCCAGAATGAACATAAATAAAAACAATTTCCTCATACTACAAACCCCCTTTCTGAAGAGTAATTTTCACATATTCTACGATAACATGAGGTGATAAGTCAATCATACTATTTTGTGTGCCTGTGGGCTATTTTGGATGCGGCGAAGGCCCAAGGTTTTATCTTATATTTGTATCCCATTCCTTTAACATACCCTATGACAGATGGTAATATCTTACTCGACAGGCCATCGTTCCCTATATCGAGGTGTATTTCAAAATCTTTGAAACCAAGAAACTCCTTAACGAAATTCGCCATTTCAAGACTCATTTCAACTTCTTTGAATATCCTGAGATACATATCTCCATTTCCTTTTTCTTTGCGTAAAGTATAAAAATAAGTACCTCCATTCCCGTATCTATAAATCACCAGAACGGT
>QNAV01000061.1:0-6682 GCA_003641585.1 Thermotoga sp.
AGTTTCCAGGGGAACGGTGTTCTCACTGGTGGAAAAGGGAATTATCGAGATAAAAGAAGATCAAGGTGCTGTAACACCTCCCGAGACGATGGAAAAGGATAGATTGATGGTCGCTGAAAGTTGTAAAGAAGTGGGGGAACACCTCGTATTCGGTCCAACAGGTAGTGGAAAAACGGAGGTATATCTGGAAGTTTTAAGAAGCTATCTGAATGAAGGAAGTGCTATATACCTCGTTCCTGAAACGTCGCTTACTCCATCTATAATCGCGAGGATAAAGGGAAAATTTCCAGATATTCCTGTTGGGGTGTACCACAGTTATCTCACGCGCGCAAGACGTGTTCTGGAGTGGTTCAAAGCGGTGAAAGGCGAAACGAAGATCCTTGTGGGTTCCAGAAGCGCTCTCTTCGTTCCCATGAAAGATCTCAGGATAATAATCGTCGATGAGGAACACGACGAGAGCTATTATCAGAGAAGCGAACCGGTTTACGACGCTGTGAAAGTTGCTGAGAAAATGGGAGAACTCTTCGGACTGAACGTGATATTTGGTTCTGCAACTCCAAGACTGGATCATTACGCTTCAGCGAAAAAGGGAGAAATGAAATTTCATATGTTGAAAGGAAGAGCTCTGGGGGAACTTCCTGAAGTAGAGATCGTGGATATGAGAAGGGAAGAAAGGATTGGCAGTTTCTCAAAGACGGTGCTGGATGAGATGGAGAAAACGCTGAATCGAAGGGAAAAGATCTTGATATTCTCAAGGAGGAAAGGTTTTTCAGGATATGTGAAGTGTGAAGAGTGTGGATACGTTGTGAAATGTAAAAATTGCGATGTTTCCATGAGTTACCATAGTTCGAAAAATGTCTTCAAATGCCATCAGTGTGGATATGAGATACCTGCTTTTGGTGAATGTCCTGTCTGTGGAGGAAGATTGACCCCCTTCGGGACAGGAACGGAAAGGATAGAGAGGGAACTTGTGAGGTTCTTCCCTGGTATGAAGATTGCAAGGATCGATAGAGAGGTTATCGAAAAACCCCATGAGGTTCAAAGGTATCTGAATGGATTGCAGGAGGGCAAAATAGATATTCTCGTTGGTACCAAAATGATAACGAAGGGCCTCGATATACCGAATATAGGTTTGGTCTGCGTTTTGGATGTGGATGGTCTTCTGTTCATACCCGACTACACAACGAACATAAGGACGTTCCAGCTGCTGGTTCAGGTGTTTGGAAGGTCGGGAAGAAGAGGCAGGGGAAAAGCGATCATCCAGACCTGGAATCCAGATGATCCTGTATTGATCTTTGCTTCCAAGCATGACGTCTCCGGTTACTATGACTTGGAGCTGGAGAGAAGAAAAGAATTATCTTACCCCCCTTATTCTCACCTGATACACGTCATTCTTGAATCATCCAACCCCCTTGCAGGGTGGGATCTGATAAAAACGGTTGTCGATAAACTTAGGGATTCTTACAATACACTGGGTCCTTCTGAACATCCGATTTTCAAATTGAGAGGTCTCTACAGGCATCATTTCATAGTTAAAGTGGATACCCCAGAGTCCTTTCTGAAGGATTTGCAGAAGGTTTTAAAAATTTATAAAGGTTCCTGGAAAATATTTGTTGATCCCCCTGGCATCGTATAACCCATTGTATAAAGCACTTTTTATCATTTAACATCATTTTCTTGACTTAAGTAAAGCGGGGTTAGTATAATACACCAGAATTTTCAGAATCAGGAGGTGATCTGGTGAGAAGAGTTGTTGTAACTGGTATGGGAGTGGTGAGCCCTATAGGAATAGGAAAGGAAAAATTGTGGGAAGGTGTTAGAGAAGCAAGAATAGGTATCGATAGAATACAATCTTTCGATGCATCCAACCTCCCTGTACAGATAGCAGCCGAGGTGAGAGATTTCAATCCAACGGATTACATCGATAAAAAGCTTGCAAGGAGAACCGATAGATTCGTTCATTTTGCATTAGCAGCAACTAAAGAAGCTGTGGAAGAATCTGGAATAGACTTTTCCAAATATTCAGAAAGAACGGCAGTTATCATAGGCTCGGGTATGGGAGGATTCATAACTTTGGATAACGAGAACAACAAATTCCTGGCTCATGGATATTCAAAAGTTAGCCCATTTCTAATACCCATGATACTCATAGATATGGCATCTGGAATAGTTGCGATGGAATACAGATTGAAAGGTCCCAACTTCGCAACTGTGAGTGCTTGTGCTTCATCCCTTCATGCGGTATCTCTGGGGGTCATGATGATAAAACAGGGTCTTGTAGATGTAGCAGTGGTTGGGGGATCCGAAGCGACCATAGCTCCTCTACCAATCGTGGGATTTGCGAATATGAGGGCCCTTTCGACAAGGAACGATGATCCAAAGTCGGCTTCAAGACCTTTCGATAGAAACAGAGATGGATTCGTCATGGGGGAAGGTGGGGGAATTTTGATTCTGGAAGCAGAAGATGTGGCGAAAGAGCGCGGAGCGAAAGTTTTGGCTGAGATCAAAGGAGTTGGGATGACGGATGATGCTTACCATATGAGTGCACCGGATCCCGAAGGAAATGGGGCAAGAAGGGCGATGGAGTTGGCACTGGAGGATTCTGGATTATCGATAGAAGACATAGATTACGTGAATTGCCATGCAACGAGCACGCCAGTAGGTGACAAAGCTGAACTCAAAGCCATAAAAAGACTCTTTGGAGAGAAAGCATCGGATATATCCATAAACTCTTCAAAAGCGCTTGTCGGACACCTTCTAGGGGCAGCAGGCATAGTCGAACTGATCATAAGCATTCTTGAGATGAGAGAATCTTTCGTACACGCGATGCCAAATCTCGATGACCCCGATGAGGAAGCCGAAGGAATGGGTGTTGTCGGAAAGGAACCGGTGAAAAGGGAGATAAGGAACCTCATAAAGAATTCCTTCGGTTTCGGTGGTCACAACGTCTCCTTGGTAGTGGGGAGGTATGAGCCATGAAGAACATAGATGATATCATGAAGATCCTTCCTCATAGATATCCATTTTTGCTCGTGGACGGTGTGATCGAGGAGGAAGAGGATAGAATAGTAGCTTTTAAAAACGTATCCATATCAGATCCGGTTTTTCAGGGGCATTTCCCAAGTTATCCCATATATCCAGGTGTCCTGGTAATAGAGGGGCTTGCACAAACCGCTGGCCTTTTGTTACTCAAAAACTCGGAAAATGTGGTTCCATTGTTTCTTGGAATAGATGAGGCAAGATTCAAAAAGGAGGTCAGACCAGGTGATAGACTCGTATACGAGGTCAAGGTTCTTGAGAGAAAGATGGGTGTTGTGATCGTTCAAGGAGTTGCCAAAGTTGATGAGAGTATCGTGGCGAGAGCCAAGCTCATGCTGGGGGTGAAGAAATGATAAGGACCAGAGTAAACGAGATATTGAATATAAAGTATCCGATTGTGATGGGAGGTATGGCGTGGGCAGGAACATCAAAACTAGCTGCGGCCGTCTCTGAAGCAGGAGGTCTTGGAATAATAGGATCCGGTGCCATGACACCGGATATTCTGAGAGAAGCTATAAGAGAGGCAAAGAGATTAACGAACAAGCCGATTGGTGTGAACGTTCTCCTTCTATCTCCTTACGTGGATGATCTTGTTAGAGTCTGTATGGAGGAGAAGGTCGATGCCATCACGTTTGGTGCGGGAAATCCTTCCAAGTACGTACCTGAGCTCAAGGAGAAGGGAATAAAGGTTATACCTGTTGTCGCTTCCGATTCCCTTGCAAAGCTGATGGAAAGGATCGGAGCGGATGCCGTCATAGCGGAAGGTATGGAATCTGGTGGGCATATAGGGGAGGTCACAACGATGGTTCTGGTCAACAAGGTTGCAAAGAGTGTAAAAATACCTGTCATAGCAGCAGGAGGAATCGCTGATGGAAGGGGAATGGCGGCAGCTTTCGCATTGGGAGCTGAAGGAATCCAGATGGGAACGAGGTTCATAGCCACCGTTGAAAGTGAAGTCCATCCCAATTTCAAAAAGAAGATTTTGAAAGCTTCTATAAGGGACACGGTTGTAACGGGAGCAAAGTTGGGTCATCCGGTCAGAGTTTTGAAAACACCTTTCGCCAGAAAAATAAGAGAACTTGAAGTATCAGACCCCATGGAAGCGGAAGAAAAGTTAGTCGGAAGTCTGAGAAGAGCTGTACAGGATGGTGATATCGATTCTGGTTCATTCATGGCTGGGCAATCTGCAGGACTCATAAGCGATATAAAAACGGTCAAAGAGGTTATGGAAGATATCATGAAGGAGTTTTTTGAAACTCTCAAGGAACTTTCGAAATATCTGGAGGGATGAGAATGAGAGCTTTTCTATTTCCAGGGCAGGGATCACAGTACTCCGGTATGGGAAGAGATTTTTCGAAATTCTCCCATGCCAGTGAGATCTTTGAGAAAGCAAGAAAAGTTCTTGGATTCGATATAAGAGAGATAATGGATGGTGATGAAGAGGTTTTAAAACTCACAGAGAACGCCCAACCGGCAATATACATAGCAAGTTACATTGTTTTCAGGGAACTTGAGGATAAAGGGTTCCTCCCAGATATAGTTGCGGGGCACAGTTTGGGAGAGTACACAGCCCTTGCGGTGGCAGGGGTATACGATTTCGAGACGGGCCTCATGATTGTAAGGAAGAGAGGAGAGTTCATGAGCGAGGCGCTTGCGCCTGGAAAAGGAACCATGGCGGCGGTTATAGGTGCTCCTGAAAACGTTGTTAACGAAGTGGTGGAGAAGATTCCCGATGTTTTCGTAGCAAATTACAATTCCGATGAACAGATAGTTATAAGCGGAAAGAAGGAAGCCGTTTATGAAGCTATGGAAAAGTTGAAAGAGTTTGAAGTGAAAAGGGTGGTGGAGCTCAAGGTTTCCAGCCCTTTCCACACACCATTTTTAGAAAAGGCAAGAAAGAAAATGGAGGAACTACTTTCAAAAATAGAGTTCAGAAAACCGAGATTCAAGATCGTTATGAATTCCACGGCCACTGAGACGGATGACCCACAGGAGATAAAGAAGAACATTATAGAGCAGATAACGGGGCCTGTTCTTTGGAGACAATCCATGTGCAGAATGAACGAGCTGGGTGTGAAGGAATTCGTGGAAGTTGGTCCCAAAACGGTTCTTAAGAATCTTGGAAGAAAGATGGGGTTCAAGGTTTTGAGTTTTCAAGAATTCCTGTGAACACGAAGGGAAAATCTATTTCCTCCCCTGGAGCTGGGTGTACCACAGGAAATCCGTTTTCGAAAAATATGGTTTGAAAATACCGAAGACGTGAGGGGTTAAGGAATGATCATTCCCCGAAGAACTTTGGAAATTTCAAAGCAAGAAGGAATGAAACCCCCAGGAAAAGGAGGATTGTCACGTTCATGGAAGTTGGGAATATCTTTACGATTCCAGCGAGTGTCAATCCCAGGAGAAAGGACATCGTGGCATTCCAGTATCTCTTTGTGAGGAATCCAAGTACTTTAAAAACAAGGATCAATCCTACCAGAACTCCTGCTCCAAGGGGTATCAGTATCTTCAAATCCATCTTCGAAACGGCACGAATGGCGTCATCGTATATTCCCATGATGAGAAGTATGAAGGAACCACTTATCCCAGGAAGCACCATGGAGAAAGCGGCAAAGATTCCTCCAAGAATCAAAATGAAATAGTCTGGAGGAAGATCTTTAGGTGTTGAGAGGAAGAGAAAGAGGGATACAACGAACGCAGATATGGATGTCAGAATCGATGATAAGGTGAAAGATATCTTCCTGGATATGGACACGGCACCACCCGTTATGAAACCTGAAAAAACGGCAAGGCAGTATTCTCTGTAATTCTGATAGACAAAATCCAGAAGTTTCGAAAACGCGAGTATTCCAAAGGCGATTCCTACACCCAGTTTCAAAAGAAAGAAAAACTTCTCCCTGTCTATCCTGAATCTCAAAAGAAGGTTAACTGTCTCTATCAACTTTTTGTACTTCCCCGAGATGAAAAGGAAAGTTCCGCCACTTACACCTGGTATAACGTTGGCTATCCCGACAACGATGCCAAGTAAAACGTCTTTCAACGTTTGACACCACCGGTCTTCTTCAATTTCTCTTTCACTTTAAAGAGCTCATCTCTCAGAACGGCCGCATCTTCGTACCTCAACTCACTCGCTGCCCTGTACATTTCCTCTTCAAGGAGAGCCATGTATTCTTCCAAACTCAACGTCTCTTTCATCTCAAGAACGTTTCTCACCGATTCTTTATACACAACTTCCTCCTCCATGAATTCTTCGAAAACTTTCATCTCCAGGGGTTTCACAATGGTTTTTGGTATTATACCGTGTTTTCTATTGTATTCCAGCTGTATCTTTCTTCTTCTGTTCGTCTCCTCTATGGCCTTTTTCATAGATCCCGTTATTCTGTCAGCATACATTATGACCTTTCCATTAACGTTTCTTGCAACTCTTCCTATTATCTGTATCAGAGTGGTTTCAGACCTCAAAAAACCTTCCACATCCGCATCCATTATAGCAACCAAAGAGACCTCGGGAAGATCCAGACCCTCCCTTAAAAGGTTGACACCAACCACAACATCGACATCGCCTCTTCTCAATTTTTTCAAAACTTCCACTCTTTCTATGGCATCGAGTTCTGAATGAATGTAAAGAGCTTTTATTCCAAGC
>QNAV01000062.1:0-6516 GCA_003641585.1 Thermotoga sp.
AGATAACTGTGGTACACCCCAACAGGAATATCTGGAAATTTTCCCTTTATCCTCGCGATTATAGATGGAGTGAGCGACGTTTCAGGAACGAGGTATATAGCACTTCCTTCATTCAGATAGCTTCTTAAAACTTCCAGATATACTTCCGTTTTTCCACTACCTGTTGGACCGAATACGAGGTGTTTCCCCACTTCTTTACAACTTTCAGCGACCATCAGTCTATCCTTTTCCATCGTCTCGGGAGGTGTTACAGCACCTTGATCTTCTTTTATCTCGATAATTCCCTTTTCCACCAGTGAGAACACCGTTCCCCTGGAAACTCCCAGGTAATAAACGAGTTCGTTCAGTAGAACCCCATTGTGAAAGATCAGGTAATCGATTATTTCTTTTTGTCTGGGAGGCAGACTGATTTTCAGAAGTTCCTGAATCTTCTTCCTCAGGAAAACCCTTTTCTTTAACCTGGGTTTCGGCATTTTGACCAGGACTTCCTTTCTCAACCTCACGATACCGGACTTCAGATAGTTGTTTAACATTTCTTCCCCATACAGCTTTATGAACTCTTTCTTTCTCACTCTTTTGAAATTCAAAAGAGGAGACAAGGATTCAACGTACTCTTCTGTGTATTTACCGATATCCCTTGGAAAGAAGAGATCCATGATCATACCGATCGGTGAGCCGTAGAATTCGCTCATCCAGAAAGCCAGGGTAATGTGTTTTTCAGTCAAAAAAGAACCGTCATCTAACCTTTGAAGGATGTTCTTTGCCTTTCTCCTCTTTTTTGTCTCTCTTAGAACGTAACCAACGACCTTGTTCCTTCTGAAGTCCACAAGGACCCTCTCTCCAGGTAAAAGTTTCTCTGAACTTTTATACACAAACGTTTTAAGTAAAGGAAGCTTTGATATGGCCACCTCGTAATAGAACATTCCTTCACCTCATCAGAAGATCTTTTCTATCTTCTTGAAACCTTCTCCAAGAACTTGTCTTACTTCTTTTATGATCACGAAAGCCGATGGATCCAGCTTTCTTATGTACCTTATGAGTTCGTTCAACTCCCTTCTCTTCACGACGACCATTAAGACCTCCCTATCCGTTCCAGTGTAGGCACCTTTTGCGGGAATATAGGTTGCGCCCCTCTCAAGCTTGTTTAAAACGAAGCTTGCTATCTCCTTGTTCTTGCTCGAGATTATGAAAACCTCACTCGATAGCTCCAGACCGCGCATTATGAAATCTATTGAAAGACCGTTTATTATGATCGCAAGGATCGAGTACATACCCGTTCTTGCATTGAATGAAACACCAGCAAGGGCCCCTATGGTGAAATCCACAAAGAGGAGGGTCTTACCCAGAGATGTTCCAAAATATCTGTTAAAAATCCTCGCAATTATATCTGTACCACCTGTGGATGCATTTTGAGAGAAAGTTATAGCCATTCCAAGAGCTGTTAAAATGTCACCAAAGAAAACCACGATGAACAGATCCTCCCCACTGTATTTGGGTACAATTGAGAATCTGTCGAGAAAATCGACGAAGAAATTGAGGACGAAGGTGCAGTATATCGTTTTCGCACTGAAATCGAAACCGATAGTCAAAAAAGCTATCAAAAATAGAAGGCCATTCAGTATGTACATCCACACTCCAACGGATATGGGGATGAAGTGGTTTAGAATTATAGAAAGCCCACTCACCCCTCCAGCTGCGATGTTACTCGGTATCAGGAATATCACCAATCCCAAAGCCGTTATGAAGGTTCCAACCGTTGCAAAGAAATATTCTCTAATCGTTTCCAATCTGTTCAAATTCTCACCTCCAAAAATAAAAGGGGACACGAAGGTCCCTGAGGGGTATTCACGATGTTTTCGTCATTCCAGAGAATCTCTGCTCACGAAAACTAAAGATTCAACAGGCACGTTCAAAAATTCAGCCACCACATCGCATTTCACAACCAGGAGGAAGAATAGATTCTTTCTGTCTTCGTCCACCAATCCTTCAAAATTCCCCTGTCCCTTTGAGAGGACGATGTCAGATTCGAAGAAATGTTTCCTGAAACCCTCGTTGGAGAAGTCCAACATGGTACCGGGAAGTTCCATACCGGAACTTATGATGTTCGCTACTTTATCCATACCAACACTCAGGGCATCTTCGACCGTCACATCGTTTATAACGGGTGAAGCCTTCGCGGCGACTGTTACCTCGAGAGAAGGGTTGTACTCCTTCATTATCTCTATGAAAAATCTATCGAATACAACCTCTCCAGAGTTATCGAGAACGTACAGTAGAGAAAAAGCGTTTTTTATGGATTCCTTGAATCTTTCAAAATCTTCTTTGCCGAAGGGTTTACTCAAAATCTCCTTTATCCTTTCAAAAGCTCTTTTCTCGTTCCAATCTGGTAGTCCAAGATCGATAAGGTTACCAGCAGCTGCGAGTTTCGATGCATCATATAAAGGATCCGCTGAGCTTCTTATCATTGGTTTCAACTCTTCCAGGATTCGTTCGGCCATCTCGTTTGATCTCTTCTTCTCCTCGATATACGGATCTTTGGCGTTCAGGACTTTTTTTAGGTACGTATGAACTCTCCCTCCAATTTCCAGAGGCTTCAGACCCCATTCCATCTCGGAAAGTTTTTTCATGATCTCTTGGATCCTTTGCCATTTTTTGTGATGGCTCTTTTCATACTTGCTGAGAACTCTCATAGCCTGATTCAGCGTACATATCAAACACCTTGCATCAGCTCTCATCTGATCCTCCCTCCAATTTTTTCGCGATTCCATCCACTATGTCTTTCAATGTTTTTATCTTTTCAAGTTCCTCATCCTCTACTCGTATACCGAAGGTATCTTCAACGTACATAACGATATCGACGAGGTCAAGAGAATCTGCTCCCAGATCTTCTATGATGTTTGCATCTTCTTTAACATCATCGAGGTCTATACCCAATTTTTCCGCAACCATTCGCCTGACTTTTTCCAGTATTTCAGACCTTTCCATCATCATCCCTCCTCGATCATCACCTTCAACAGTGAGAATCCTCCTTCTTCGAGGAACACCAGAATTCTATCATCACCATGTTCTTTTTCTTGCCAGCCTTCTCCCTTCCATTCCATACATTCTTTCACAACAACTTCTTTTCCAAGCGTCATACTCACAATCACATCCATGGTTCTTGGGGATCGAGCATCAAGGTTTGCAAGAACGATCAAACCGGTGCTCTCCTTCCAGAAGCTGGCATTCGCGGTCTTCCCATCTTGCCAGCTCAAATAAACAGGTTTGTACTCTCCATCTACTAGAAAATCCAGAACTTCTTCTCTCACATTGGATAATTTCTCCAAAAATTTCATAATATCCTTTTCCGCTTCATCCCAGTGGAGGGCGTAATGATCGAAGAACGCAAGCTTACCGAAGAACTGATCCTCAGGATCAAGTGAAAGCTTTTGATTTATATCTGTATCTAGTCCAAGATTCATGGGCTGTCTTTCTCCGAGTTCCTGCCCCGAATTTATCACGAACATTCCATTTGGAGAGAACGCGCAGAGAAATGGAACTAGTTTTACAAGTACCTCAGGTTCCCTTCCAGTGATTCTTGGGGTATCCGGTGTTTCCGCAGCAGCCATGTAGGGTATCACAAGTCTTGGGGCCATATTCTGATAGAACGTGTACGCCTGCTCGGGTATTCTGGGTAGAGCCCACCAGCTGTTACCTATTATCGCGTCATAACCCGACTCTTTAGCTTTTGCATCGTTTTCCATCTGAAGTTCTTCCGCTATGAATACGAACGCAGGATCTTCACTTCTGGCTTTATTTATTATCCTTCTTTCCAATTCCTTTGGAAGAGCATGCCCCATGTCGAGTCTCACACCATCTATTCCGAATTTCCTTTGATAATGAGGAATAACGCTCTCAAGATACTTCCACAACTCTTCATTCGGAATCTCTCCGGGGAATTTGCTGGCCTTTATCACATCGAACAGAACGTAAGGGGGCTGATCTTCTCTTACATATCTTGAAGCTTCTTTAGGATGATCGATAAAGAGCCTCAGGAACGTCACATCGTCCCATGCTGGCTGAGGATCGTTTATCCAATCTGAAAAACCTGGAGGGGTTATGACACCGAACACCTCGACGAGTTCTCTCAAAAAATCATCCTCTTTTACATTCTTTGTAAAATTTTCCCATTTCTGAGGATCGATCTCCTTTGGTGATTTGGTGAACTTTGACAAGTGTTTTTTTACCGATTCGAGGGAATATATGTAAGGAATATCTTCCTTCTCAGGTATCTTGAAACCTTTCCCCGGTATTCTCGGTGGGCCGTAGCCTTGAAGCTCTTCGATCTTTATCCAGTAGAACCATTCGGGGTGTTTTAAAATGAGATTCGAATCTCTCGCAGCGGTTCTTGGGATGAAGTCTAGAACAACCCTTATTCCCAGAACATGACAGGCTTCAACGAAAGCTTTAAATTCATCATCAACTTCGAAATCTTCAAGCAATGGATCGTGATATACAGCTTCGATCTTCAAAGGATCCTTCACAGCATATGGTGACCCCACTTCACCTTTTTTGAAGATCTCGCTTGATTGACTCACAGGGAGCAGGTAAAGAACGTTCACTTTAAACTTCTTGAGGTAGAAAAGGATAGCTATCATCTTCAAAAAAGTTCCAGATTCCTTGTATCCGAATATATCGATGGGTTCGAATCTACCAAATCCCTTGTGATTGTAAGATGTCGTCATTCTGGGAAGTGAAATGTACATCGTGGACCTCTTGATCCAATCCCTGTCTTCCTTTCCCTCTATTTTGGAAAGGGGAAGGGAGTAGTCTATCCCCTCCCTCGCCCTTTCAAGAACGCTTTCTATGACCTTCGAGAAGAATTCATAGGGTCTTACAGAGCATTTTCCATTTATTTCCTCAACCCAACCATCGTATCCTTCCGGGATCCATTGTTTTGGCACAAAATAAGGTATTCTCTTTTCTTCCTTTTCCTTCAGATACTTCAAAATCTCTTTTAGCATCCATCATCCCCTCTTAGAATAGATGTATCTCTTTGAAGATCGAAACAGCTATGACGGATACAACGGCCATAATTTTTATGAGGATATCCAGCGATGGTCCCACGGTATCCTTCAAAGGATCTCCAACCGTATCACCTATAACCAGGGCTTTGTGAGGTTCCGATCCTTTCCCATACCCTTCGATGTTACCCTGCTCGAGGAACTTCTTCGCGTTGTCCCAGGCTCCACCAGCGTTTGCGGTCAAAATCGCAAGCATGGCACCACTCAGGGTTGTTCCTATGAGAACCCCGCCCACGAATTTGGGTCCAAGTAGGAACCCCGTAACGAGCGGAGTCAGCAAGGCGATGAATGCAGGAGCTTTCATCTGACGTAAAGCGTTTTCGCTGGTTATGGTTATACATTTTGTGTAATCTGGCGTAGCTTTTCCTTCCATAAGTCCCGGTATCTCCCTGAACTGCCTTCTGATCTCTTCGACCATCCTCATAGCGGCTTTAGTCACGGATTTTATGAGCATACCACTGAAGTAATATGGAAGGGCCGCTCCAAGAAGAGCACCAGCTATGGTTCGAGCATCGATCATGTTCAAAAGCAGAATCGTCTCAACAGGTTTTCCGATATCCTTCGGACTTATCTGAGAGTACATGTAGGATGCGAAGAGTGAAAGGGCTGCAAGAACTGCTGATCCTATGGCGAATCCCTTTCCGATCGCTGCAGTTGTGTTACCGACTGCGTCCAGCCTATCGGTTATATGCCTGACCTCGGGATCCAGTTCACACATCTCACTGATTCCACCGGCGTTGTCCGCTATGGGTCCGTAACTGTCCGTGGAAACGGCCGTTGCAACGAACGAAAGCATCCCCAGAGCTGAGATTGCAACACCGTACAATCCGGCGAAGTGATTGGCAAAGAGTATGGATATGAGAAGAGTTATTATCGGGAAGAAAACACTCTTCATCCCTAAAGAAAGACCGTTGGATATCACCATGCCGGTTCCACTTATTGATGAATAGCTGAGTTCTCTTGTTGGCGGATACCTGTAACTTGTGTAGTATTCAGCCCAGTATCCCATTATTATTCCTGCCACTATTCCTGCAAGGGCAGAGAACCATGGAGATATGGGGCCGTATCTGAAACCAACGATCTTGAGATCTGGCGCTCCCTTGAGATAGTAGTAAGTCATGAAACCCGATACTACCACCGTGATTATCGCGGAAGACCAGAGCCCTATGTTCAAGTCTTTTTGTGGATTTTCAGAAGGTTTCTTTACAAGAACGTACAGAATACCTATCATGGAGGATGTGAGACCGATTGTGGCGAAGAACAGAGGATATTCCACCAGCCTGGTTATGGTCTCTGCTGATATCTTGTCCGTTCCTATTATTGGGTACATGTAGGATGCGAGGATTATGGATGAAACGATGGCCCCAACAAAGCTCTCCAGAAGGTCTGCACCAAGCCCTGCCACGTCTCCAACGTTGTCCCCGACGTTATCAGCTATTGTTGCAGGATTCCT
>QNAV01000063.1:0-6477 GCA_003641585.1 Thermotoga sp.
ATCCAGGTACATCGCAATGGGTGACTTCAAATATGTACTGGTTATAGGAACCTATGGGATGACGAAATTTCTCTCTTGGAAATACCCATGGGAGGCTTTGTTCTCAGACGGCGCAGGGGCCGTCGTATTAACCAGCGGTGAATCACCAGGATATCTAGGAAGTGTGATGAGAACCGACGGTTCCTGGTGGTACAACTGGGGAATATACATGGGAACAGGTACAACGAATCTTGAGGGTATTGAAAAAGGGTTCCATAAACTCGATTTGAGGGCACCGTACCCTTCAACAGTTAACGAAGAGGGGTGGCCCATGTTGGTCGAAAAGCTTCTTGACAAGCTTGAAGCTTCAAAAGAAGAGATCGGTATGATCTTCTTCACACAAGTCAGAAAGAAAAGTATCCACGTTGTCATGGAGAAATTAAAACTTCCCCTGGAAAAGGCTCATACTGTAATGGAAAAATACGGCTACACGGGTTCAGCATGTGTTTACATGGCGCTCCATGACGCGATAGAGGAAGGTAAAATGGAAGATTTGAAAGGAAAACTCGTTCTCTTCGTCACATCCGGTGTGGGATATCAGCAGGTTGCAACGGCTTTCAGGTGGTGATAGTGTGTTTCTTGAAAGAAACGGGTTAAGAATAAGGTACGAAATCTTGGGGGAAGGGAAAGATGTCGTTTTCTTCCTCAACGGTATCTTCATGAGGTATGAGAGTTGGTACAACATCGTCTCTAACCTTTCCAAAGACTTCAGGACAGTTCTTCACGATTTCAAATGCCAATGGTTCTCG
This sequence comes from Thermotoga sp., assembly GCA_003641585.1. GTDB lineage: Bacteria > Thermotogota > Thermotogae > Thermotogales > Thermotogaceae > 4484-232. The sequence goes on from QNAV01000063.1 coordinate 789, forward strand.
GATTGTCCAGATGATTTGAGCTTCGATGAGCATTGTGATGATATCATCGCTCTCATGGATCATATCAACGCCGAAAAAGCCCATATCGTTGGAACATCGTATGGTGGGGAAGTGGGGATCCTCTTCGCCAGTAAGCACATCGAAAGGGTGAAAAGCCTGACAGTTATATCTTCCACTTCTGAAATAGATGAGGATATGTACAACAAAGCTCTCAGATGGAGGGAGGGAGCAAAAAGTAAAGATCCAAGGGTCTTCACTCTTTCATGGCTCACCGATGTTTATTCTTCGGAATTTCTCGAGAAGAATAAAGGAATTTTAGATGTGATCGTTGAAAGGCTGGAGGGGTTCAATTACGATGGTGCTGTCAAGTTGATCGATGCTTTTCTTGATTTGAGGAAAAAACCTCTAACGCCTCTACTCGATAAAATCCAAGTTCCCACACTCGTAGTGTTCAGTTTATACGATGGAATAAAACCTCCTCCTTTTTCTCTCAAAGTTCATAGAGGGATTAAAAATTCCCTTTTGATAGGATTACCATCAGGACACGCTTCCGTCGTTGAAAGACCAAAGGAGCTTTCGCTCATTCTGAAAGGTTTTCTAGAATCTATCCCTTGAGTCCTGTGAGAGCGATTCCTTTTATGAAGTACCTTTGCGCGAAAAGGAAGAATATCAGAATCGGAGTTATGACTATGCACGAACCAGCCATCTGGATGGCGATGTTTTCTCCGTATTGACCAGCCAAGACCGATACCGCAACTGGTAGCGTGTACATCCTCTCATCCTGAGCTACTATGAGAGGCCACAAGAAGGAATTCCAAGAACCGGTAAAGGTGAATATCGATATGGTTGTGAGGGCTGGTTTTGAAAGAGGGAGTATTATTTTGAAGAATATGTAACTTTCTCGAGCACCATCTATCCTAGCGGCTTCTATGAGATCGTTGGGTATGGTTATGATGAATTGCCTCATGAAGAATATGTTGAAGACACTGACAGCACCTGGAAGGATCAGGCCGGTGTATGTATTCAGAAGGCCAAGGTACCTCAAGAGTAGAAAAACCGGTATCATGGTCATTTGTCCTGGAACCATGAGAGTCGTCAGTATGAGGAAAAAGAGTTTATCTCTTCCTTTGAATCTGAACTTTGCGAAGGCATAACCTGCCATCGAGGACAGCAAAACAGAAAGAAAAGTAATAGAAGAGGCAACTATCACTGTGTTCAAGAAAGGTCTTCCAAAATTTATAGAGGAGAAGAGGTCCACATAGTTTTTCAATGTTGGATTTTTTGGGATCCACCTTGGTGGAAAAACGTAGATTTCACTGCTGGGTTTGAAAGAGGTCGATACCATCCATATGAAAGGTAGAAGCATTGTGAATGCTCCTATCAGCAATATCGCGTGAACCACGATTTGTAGAAACACGTTATTCTTTCTCATCCTCATCACCTCAATCTTGCTTGCTGAGTTTCAGTCTCAATAATGTAAGAACAGCGATCATTAGGAATAGAACCACCGCTATCGAAGAAGCATATCCCAGCTTGAAGAATTTGAATCCCTGTCTGTAAAGATAGAGGACAACGGAGAGGGTGGAATTCAGAGGTCCTCCTTGTGTGAGCATGTATGGCTCTTCAAAGAGTTGAAGATATCCAATTATCATCATCGTTGTTATGAAAAGCATCGTTGGTCTTAGCATCGGCAGTGTTATGTACCAAAATTTCTGCCATGAAGAAGCTCCATCGAGTTCCGCTGCTTCATATAGGAAATCCGGTATGTTCTGAAGGCCTGCAAGAAGAAGAAGGGTGTTGTACCCAACGGCTTTCCAGACAACAAGCATTATGATCGACGGCATGGCCCATTTGGGATCACCAAGCCAATTTGGGCCTTTTATACCAAAGAGTCCCAGAAACCAATTGAGGATGCCGTAACTTGGGTTCAGTATCCATGACCAGACTATCGCAATCGCTACCGTGTTTGTAACGAAAGGCAGAAAAAAGCAAATTTTGAAGAAATTCTTGAACCTGGTTTGTTCCCTGTTCAGAAGGACTGCGTTCAAAAGTGATAGTGCCACAGTCACGGGCATCGCCACGATCAAGCAATAGAAGGTGTTGAACAAAGCCTTCCAGAATAGTTCATCCTGGAACAGCTCGTAGAAGTTTCTGAGACCTATGAATCTCGCCTTGCTCCAATCAGTTAGAGCGAAAACGTTGAAATCTGTGAAACTCAGGTATAGTGACGCGAATATCGGTATTACCAGAAAAATCAAGAGGAGTATCAAAGCGGGTCCTATGAAGACTAGTATCCAGAAAACGTTCGTTCTCATTCAATCGATCCTCCTAGCTTGGAAAAGCCCCCGGGAGGGGGGCCTTTCTCACTTCCTTATCTTTTCTATGTCTCTCTTCAGAGCCTCTGCTGCTCTCTCAGGTGTTCTCTTTTTGTATATGACCTCTTCCACTCTCCTTGATATAGCGTTGGCAATCTCTTCCCATTCTGGAATGTTTGGAGGTGATTTTGCATCTTTCAATTGCTCTCCAAAAACTCTCATTATTGGGTCGTTAGCAAGCTCTGGGCAGTTCCATACCTCCTTGACAGCGGGAAGGGAAGAAACGATTTTATACCATTCAAGCTGATTTTCTGGTTTCGTCATGAACTCTATGAACTTCCACGCAAGATCCTTGTTCTTAGATGTATTGAATATCACCCAGTTACATCCCCCGACAAATGAGGTTCTCGTTTTGTTCTTCGGCATCAGAGCCACAGACCATTTTCCTTCTATCTGAGGTGTTTGTTGTTTTATCATGCTGACCATCCAGGGTCCGGAGAAGAAGATTGGAACTTTACCGGAAGCGAAATCCTGGAAGAGATTCCCTCCTCCAATGGGAGCAAGCTTTTCCCAGAAGAATCTCGCATAGTATCTTATAGCTTCCACGAACTCTGGATCCGTCACTCTAACCTTACCATTTTCGTCGAAGAGCTTACCTCCTGCCTGCCAGACGAAGGGCATGAATTCGTTACCGAACACTCCTGTATAGAGTAAGGAAAGTGCGTACATATCCTTTCCTCTCTGAGCGAGCTTTTTTGCGGCATCGTAGAGTTCCTCCCACGTCTGTGGAGCGTGGTCGTATCCGACCTCTTTCAGAACATCCGTTCTGTAGAACATCACTCTGACATCGACGTACCATGGTATACCGTAAACTCCTCCATTCATTGTCACTGTCTGCCAGGATCCCTCGAAGAACATGTCTTTGTTTATGAAAGATTTTTCAAGGTATGGAGAGAGCTCTTCAAAGACACCCATGGCACCGAAGGGAGCCATCCAGGTCGTTCCCATCTGAACAAGGTCTGGTAGTTGCATTCCCGCTATACCTGTGAGTATCTTATCGTACGCTGCTGACCAAGGAATAGCCTGGATCTCGACTTTCACACCAGGATTTTCTTTCATGAACTTTTCAGCCATGATGTGCAGGTTCTTCGCTTCTTCACCCATTGCCCATATTTGAAGAACTCTCGTGGCAAAAGCAAATGCGGTGGTGAGAATCAATATCGCTATCAATACCTTCCTCATGTTAAACACCCCCTTCTCACTCTTTGAGTTCCAACGTTCCCCACTTTTCTGGACGCGCCCATATCTCTGGAAGTGGTATCCACGAGAGCATATTCTCTCTCACGTACTCACCGATCTTTGCATCTCTTCTATTGGAATTGTGCACAGTATGGCAGAACCCGAGTTTCAGACCATCCTTCGGTATTACACCAAGGTACTTGAACGGTATCGCAACTTCCACGATGTATCCATTCTCCGTTCTGGATGAGGCCACTTTCACTTCCGGTGCAACCTCTGAGATCGGACCAGGTTTTGCATCCTCGTGTCTCACAGCCTGAACGTGTCCTTCCGTATCGAATGGAAGGACTGCGAGTTTGAATATCCCAGCTTCCGAATGGGGATCTATATAGAACTCTATAGAATCGGTTCTGTAGAATGCACCGAGATCATCGGGAGCTATGTTCACAACAACGTATTCATCGAAAACCCGTGCTGCAAGGTAGAGGTAATTCTCATCCCATGCAGCGTAGAAGTAACTGTGGAGGATCTGCTTCCTCTTGTTCACTTTCTTCAAACCAGCAACGGGCACGTTCATATCCTCATCGACAACGTTGTAAGGAACACCCTTCCAGTCATTCAGTTTTCCATCCACCGTGATGGTTTTCTTCACAGCAACAGCTATTTTTTCTGAAGGTGCAGTGAGGATCTTTTCATACTCTTTGAGATACCATGGGGTTACGGCGTATTCTGATTTTTTCTCGACAAAGCCTATCTTTTTGAGAGCTTTCTGAATGTACTCGTTTTTCATGAAAATTTTCCACACGAATCCACTCCTGGAGTTTTCGATCATCAAGAGTATGTCTCCCTGGTCTATACCTATGTGTTCTTTGGAGAACCAGTTCGCATCGACGTTGAACGCACTGACGAAGCCATATTTTCTCCAAAGGAGCGGCCCATACTTTTCAAGCATTCCTCTTATAGCCTTCATGGAGAGATCCGGTGTGAAGACGATCGAGGATATTGAAGCGTACGGCGCTACAGTTCCATCGTGATTCCCCTCAGAAGCTCCATAGTGTTTGTATCCAGCTGGACCGTCGGAAGCACTCAATCCCCATATATCGAAGTCGTACGTTCTGTACTTGAACCTGTTCATCACGCAGAAGAGGTAGTTGTATCTTGTAGCGATCCTTGCGTTGTTGAAGTAACTTGCGTATTTGTCTTCTTTATCCCTGAAATCTATCCAGATATTTGGATATTGATACACGAAGAGAGATTCCGTGGGACAGGATATGTAATTTTCGTGGATTGGCCTGAAGATTTTGTCCCAGGACTTTGCTGGAATCGGGTGAGTTGGAGATCCGATAGCAAGGACGTACGCTAGGATCCCTTCGTTGAATGAATCCCATTTCGCATTCAAAAATCCTCCCTCGGGTTTCCATCCCATATAGAGAGTTCCATCTTCTGCCAGCATCCATTGCCAGTTCACATTTCTATAGAGTTGATCAGCAAGTTTCTCAACTTCCGTCCCTTTAAAGTATTCTCCAGCAAAGAGCGCACCAGCAACTAGAAGAGCAGTGTCTATCGACGATACCTCACAATTCCAGACTCTTGAGCCTGTGTTCATATCGACAAAATGATAGAAAAATCCATTTTTACCTTCGACTTTACCCTCAACGAACGTTTTCAGAGTCTTCAAAACTCTTTCGTATCCTTCTTCATAGGTTATCCAGCCTCTTTCTATACCGACGGGAATGGCTGTTAAAGCAAAACCAACTGCCGCTATGCTGCAGGGTGCATCTTCCTTGTTCCTGTCCCTGACAAGGCCGTTTTCGGGATTCGCCTCATTCCAGAAATAATAGAAGGTTTTCTTTTGAATGTATTCCAAGAGTTCATCATCACTCATCTGTAGCATTTTCTGAACTTCTTCCTTGATCTCTGGACTTACCATCGCCATCTGCTCTTCCACTGTCATGATTTTTGATTTCTCCGTGTATATGCCATCTATGTAGAAAGGATCGACAAGAGGGATCTTCTTGTTTTTCTTATCGAATCCTGCAAAGGCAAGGTAAACCATGTATTTTCCATCCGGATTCAGATCCTTCATTGCACCAGCTATTTCAAACTGTATCTTGTTCCAGCCTTTCGTCACTTCC
>QNAV01000064.1:0-6374 GCA_003641585.1 Thermotoga sp.
AGATAGTAAGTTATGCCGCTCAAAAACAGTGAAATGATGAGAAATGGCAGTAACAGACTTTTCAATGAGATACCGTGAACCTGAAATGCCATCATCTCCCTGTCGTTTGAGAGTTGAGAAACGATCCAGAATATGGAAAGTAAAATTCCCACGGGAATGCCCATGGAAACGAAGTATGGGAGATAGTAATATATCAAAAGAAGTAACTTAGCTATACCAACTCTGTGTCTCACGATTATATCAGAGAGTTGGTACAGTATTTCCACACTGACAAAAATGACGAATCCACCGAGACCTATCAAGAAAGGCCAAACGGAAAGCTTTGAAATGTACTTAATCAGAACTTTCAAACAGAATCCCTCCACCTTTTTTGAAAGCCACCATATCGTCATGGCAGCACTTGTACAGATCCCCTTTCACCATGTATACGGTCGCTTCCACTATGTTGGTTGCAAGATCCGCCACCTCTTCTATGAAATTGGCTATTTCAAGAAGCAGCAACGCCCTTTTCACGTACTTTGGAGACTCCATCATGTAGAGCAGTAAATCCTCTTTCACCTTTTCGTAAAGCTCATCGACTTCTGCGTCTTGCTTACATATCTCAAATGATTTTTCTGCATCGGCATCCGCAAACATTCTGAGACTTTCCTTTACCATTTTGGATGTTATATCAGCCATCTTCGGTATGTCTATCAAAGGTTTCAACGGGGGCTCTTTGGAAAGTTCTAGAGCGTTTTTAGCGATCCTGGCGGATCTATCACCTATGTTTTCCAAGATCTCTGCTATCCTGATGCCCGTTGTGACCATTTTGAGCTCTATTTTTATCGGGGTGAATATTCCAAGGATCTCCATGGCTTTCTCGTGGATCTCTATCTCCATCTGATCCATTAGATCATCATCAGATATGACTTCATTTGCAAGATTCGCATTTCTTTCAATTAAAGAAGATATCGACTTTTTGAACATCTTCTCCGCGAACCATCCTGCTTTCAAGACACCCTTTTTGAATTCCTCTACCTTCTCACGAAGGATCCATCTCATACGATGCGCCTCCCATATCCTATCTTACCCTTAATGACCTTGAAGAAATCGAAACCCTTCGGTCGAAGGATTCTCACACTCTTTTCAGATCTATAGACAGCGAATTCATTTGTTTTCTCAACGGCCTTCCCATCCACAACCAGGTTTCCACTCCCAGTGGTTTTAACACTCAGAGTCTCTTTCGAAGGAATTAGAATACTTCTTGTGAAAAGGAACTGAGGGGCCATGGGTGTTATCTCGATGACATCACAATCTGGGGCTATCATGGGGCCTCCTAAGGAAAGTCCATAAGCGGTAGATCCTGTAGGAGTGGATACAACAACACCATCTGCGAAGAACCAGAGGGGAGAGTGGTCATCAACCATTATCTCAATTTCAAGCATTTTACCTTCAACATCTTTCTGAAGAACCACATCGTTGAGAGCCAGATACACACCTTTTCCCGTTCTTATTTCAAGCAACCACCTTCTATCTTCAACTATCCTGTCGTTCTTTATGTCCTCGAAGAAATCTTCCATTTCGTCTACAGAGTACGATGTTAAAAAACCTAATCTTCCAGCCTTGAAACCAACTATTGGTACATCATCGTGAACAACCTTTGCAACCCTTATGACCGTTCCATCACCTCCAACTACGAGAACAAGATCCAGGTTACCGGGTATACTTCTCACGTTCTCCGTCTTTTCGAAAATAACAACCTCACCTTCCATTTCCGTTCTTTCTTTCAATTTCCTGGCTGTCGTAATCCTATCGGGGTGGTAAATGACGGCCACTTTCATCTCAGTCTCACCGCCAGGTCGAACAGCGTTTGTACAAGAAAGCTATCTAAGAATATCAACAGGAGTATCGCTATGAAAGGGGTTAAATCCACAGGACCCAGTGGGGGTATGAGTTTTCTCAAAGGCTTTTCCACTATGTCAGCTAACGAAGCGAAGAAATATTTCACCGGATTGTAAACGAAAGGGCTGACCCAGCTCAAAAGTGCAGATATTATTATGGCAGCCATCTCCGTGTAGATGAATATCCTCAAAACGATAGCAATGGCTTTTAGAAGGTTCCCAACGACGAACACTTTATTCATCACCTCCTGAATATGGCTGTTCCGATTCTAACCATAGTGGCGCCTTCTTCCACAGCCACTTCGAAATCGTTGCTCATTCCCATCGAGAGTTCTTTAATCCCAGCGTTTTTGAAATACCTCTTCATCAGATAATCTCGAAGTTCTCTCAATTTCCTGAAACCCCATCTAACTTCCTCGGGATTTTCAACGTATGGAGCCATGGTCATGAGACCCTCAAAGAAGACGTTTTCGTATTTTTCACACTTTTTCAAAAAATCTTCTACCTCCTCAGGCTTCAATCCCGCTTTCGTTTCCTCACCGAAGACATTGACTTCCACGAGAACCCTTTGAATTTTCCCAATCCTTCCAGCTCTTTTGCTTATTTCTGTAACTTCTTCTTCTCTCCAAACGGAGTGGACATATTCGCATATGGGAACAAAATACCTCACTTTATTTGTCTGTATTCTTCCTATAAAATGCCATGTTATCCCAAGATCTTTTAGTTCTTCATATTTTTTTCTCAATTCCTGAGCCCTATTTTCTCCGAAATTTCTGAGGCCGTATTCGTAAGCTTTCCTTATAACCTCTGGAGGAACATTCTTAGTTACGGCAACAAGCAATATATCTTTAAAATTTCTTCCGGACCTTTCAGCAGCTTTATTTATTCTTTCCAAAACCCTTTTTATGTTGCTTTCCAACAAGGTTTTCACACTCCTTCAAAGAGAGGCCCTTTCCCCTTATCGTAGCCAAGATGACTATAAGCTTTTTCTGTCGCTACCCTCCCTCTTGAAGTCCTCGCTATGAAACCTGACTGGAGAAGATAGGGTTCATAGACTTCACTTATGGTATCCGGTTCAACACCCAGGGTTGCTGCTATTGCGTTCAACCCAACTGGTCCACCGTTGAAAACCTCGATGATCACCCTCAGAATCTTCTTGTCGAAATCGTCCAATCCCTCATCGTCTATTCCTAAAATTCTCATGGCTCTCGATACAAGGTCAAGATCTATCCTATCCTTTCCCTCCACAGTTGAAAGATCCCTTACCCTTTTCAAGAGTCTTATCGCTATTCTGGGAGTTCCCCTTGATCTTTTTGCAAGATACCATGCCGCTTCATCGTCTATTTCTATGTTCATCAACCTAGAAGCCCTCATCACTATCTGCTTGATATCATCCGTTTCGTAGAAATCAAGCTCCAGGATCATGCCGAATCTGTTTCTGAGGGGAGAACTCAGAAGGCCACTTCTTGTGGTTGCTCCAACTAAGGTGAAAGGTTTTATATCTATTCTTATGGATCTTGCACTTGGCCCCTTTCCAATCATTATATCTATCTGAAAGTCTTCAAGGGCGGAGTAGAGAATCTCCTCAACAGCTCTATTCAACCTATGTATTTCATCTATGAACAACACGTCTCCAAACTCCAGGTTGGTTAATATCGCGGCCATGTCTCCCTGTTTTTCCAGAACCGGGCCGCTTGTTATATGAATGTTAGTTCCCATCTCGTTGGCTATGACGTAAGCGAGTGTTGTTTTACCAAGACCAGGCGGGCCAGCTAGAAGGACATGATCCAGAGGCTCTTTTCTCTTCTTGGCAGCTTCTATGGCGAGCTTCAACCTTTCTTTAACCTTATCCTGGCCAATGTATTCTTCCAGATTTTTCGGCCTCAGAAACGATACACCGATATCGTACCCCGTTCTTTCTGGTGTTAAATATCTCTCCATCGTTCCACCTCACGGATAAACCCTGTAGAGAGTCCTTGCAAAGGGAATCGTTTCTCTTACATGGTCCAAACCGCATATCCATGCAACGGTTCTTTCAACCCCAAGCCCGAATCCGCTGTGAGGGACGCTCCCCCACTTTCTCAGATCCAAATACCATTTGTACGATTCCAATGGGAGGTTGAATTCTTTGATCCTCTCAACAAGAAGGTTGTAATCGTGAATTCTTTGAGAAGCCCCTATTATCTCTCCGTAGCCTTCTGGTGCAAGAAGGTCATCACATAAAACCACCTCGGGTCTCTCCGGATCGGGTTGCATGTAAAAGGCTTTTGCCTTCCTTGGATAGTGTGTGACGAAGACCGGTTTTTCGAATTCTTCAGCTATTGCCGTTTCTTCATCCCCCCCAAAATCATCTCCCCATTTGATATCGAAACCTTTCTTTTGCAAAAGTCTTATAGCCTCGTCGTACGTGATTCTGGGAAAAGGAGGTTCGATCTTTTCAAGTTTTGATATATCCCTTCCAATGGCTTCGAGATGATCCGATGCGTTTTCGAGGACCCATTTCACTATATAAGAAACCAGATCTTCTTGCAATTTCAGATTGTCTTCATGCTCGTAATAGGCAACTTCAGCTTCATTCATCCAGAATTCAATAAGATGTCTCCTAGTTTTGGATTTCTCTGCTCTAAAGGTTGGCCCAAGGTTGTAAACCTTTCCAAGAGCCATGCAAGCCGCTTCCAGATAGAGTTGTCCAGTTTGAGCTAAGTACACTTTCCCGTAATCAAAATAGTCGAGTTCGAAAAGATTACCGGCGGCCTCTCCAATTGAACCGGTGAATATGGGTGTGTCGACTAAAACGAATTTTCTCTCCCAATAAAAATTTCTGATGGCTTTTATTATTTCATCTCTGATTCTCAATATATGAAACTGTCTCTTCGATCTTATCCAGAGGTGTCTTCTTTCCATCAGGTAGTCTATACCATGATCCGGTTTATTTATTGGAAACGGCTCTTGAGGGATTTGAACCGCTTTGACTTCATTTGCCAGGATTTCAACTCCTCCTGGAGCTCTTTCATCCTCTCTGACTTTCCCCCTTACAACGATACTCGATTCCATTTTCAGCTTCTTACAGGTTCTGAAGGTCTCGTTGTCCACACTGGATTTTTCAACGACCGCTTGAACGAATCCCGTTCCATCTCTCATCTGTATGAAATGAATCTTCCCGCTGGATCTTATTCTCCACACCCACCCTCTCAATTCAACATCTTCACCTATATGCTTCTTCAAATCTTCTATGTACACCCACTCCATTTTCACTCCCCCTTGTTTCGTCTTCTGTGATTATAACATCGAAAAAGGGGGCCAAGCCCCCTAAAAAATTCAACACACTTTAATGTTTAGAACATGGATATTACACCCAACACCAAAGCGATGGCTCCTAAGGCTATTCCTGCTATGCTCATGGTCTGAAGTTCGGAAATCTTCTTGGAAAGACCAGCGCTGACACTGTTTACATCATCCATCCATGGTTTATTAGCGATATTCTCCTCCACAGAACTTATTTCCTTTTCAAGTTGAGTTGCTTTTTTCTCGACGGAATACATTCTTCCAGCGAGTGCACCAACATCGTTTTGAAGACTCATTATCTTCTTGGCATTGCTCTTCACATCAGCAGAAACTTTTTGAATAGTTGTTTTTATATCCTCTATATCCGAACTTATAGTGGCAACCTGTCCTTCAAGAACACTGACCCTTGCTTCCATCGCTTTGTACCCTTTGGAAAGATCGTTCAGAAGCACCCTTATGTTTTCGATCTCTCCTGCAAGTTTCGTATCTTCATCTTCCAGTGCTTTCTTGTATCCTTCTAGCTTTTTATAGAGCGTTACTGAAAGTTCTCCAACCTTCTTGTCCACGTAATCTTTCAAGGATTTCTCAGAAACACTCATTTTGTCTTCCAGATTCTTAAGAGTTTCTTCAACAGCCGTTACGGTAGCTTCCAAGGACGAGAGAGCGTTTTCTACTTCCATCTTGAGACTGGATTGACTATCAAGAAGATCATTTCTTACAGCGCTTATCTTCGATTCTATGACACTCATGGATGGTATCTTCATTTCCAGAGCGCTGATCTTCCCACTCAGAGTCAGGTTCAAAGTTTGTAGATCTTTCGACACCTTTTCAAGCCCCTTGGTGTAACCCTCTTTGTTCATTTCCACATCCTTTTTGATGGAGTTTACATCGACCTCCAGAGCTTTTATTTTTCCTTCAAGATCCAATATCTTTCCGCCGTATCCCTTCAGTTTCTCGATATCACCAGACAGTCCCTTCTGTTTTGTGGAAAGTTCAGAGTATTTGGAACTCAAGTCAGATACATCGGAAGACACGCTCTGTATTTTCGAAAGTAATTCCTTCCTTATATCCTTTATCTCAAGCACAGTACTTCTGAGGCCAGCAACCTCCGTCTGGAGTTTCGAGAAATCACTTTTCAGATTCGATATATCCTCTGCGTTTCTCTGAAGCTTCATCAAAGCTGTGCTGACCAAATCCTCAAGGGTTGTA
>QNAV01000065.1:0-6351 GCA_003641585.1 Thermotoga sp.
AATAAATGAAAAAATATTTTGAGAATATGAGGTTAACAACATAACAGTAAAAGAAAAATGGAAGAAGAATATATTAATTGCATAAAAGATAGTTTACAACGAAGCATTTGATAATCTATCACAAATTTTCCAGAAATAAGTGTAAGAATGCACTATTTAAAGCAAAATTAAACCATAGTTGTTTATAATTTAAATAGTTTTATCATCTAAAACAACTTATACCATAAAATTTTTTGTATGTTTTGATATCTGAAAACTTATCATTTAAACTTCACGATCCAGAAATCCTCTCCGCCATGATTTCCGGTTACGTCACCATCGTACGAATACGTATAACCTACCACCACGAATCCTTTATCTCTTGTTCTCTGGACACAGAACGCTTCCTCATCATCGTTACCTCCCAGACATTTCTGCCAGGGAACGTTACCGTCCTTGTCCAGCAGAATCACCCACCAATCATGGTAACCATGATTCCCCTTGACATCTCCATTACTTGAACTCGTCCCACCAACCATTACGTACATATCATCACTCAATTTTTGAACGGAGTAGAGCCAATCGAGTTTCGAACCTCCCAAACACTTTTTCCATTCAACGTTTCCCATCTCATCCAATTTGATGATCCAGGCATCCGATTCGCCATGGTTTCCTTCGACATCCTTATCTTTTGAATACGTCCACCCCACAACGATATACCCACCATCTTTTATCTCCTCTACACTCCAAGCCACATCGTTGTTACTTCCACCCAGAGTTTTCCCCCACTGAATTTTTCCCTGCTCATCTAATTTCAGAATCCATAGATCTTCTGCTCCTTTGTTGATGGTCACATCCCCGTCATACGAGTAAGTGTAACCGACCACTATATAACCATTTTTCACTTTCTGAACGTTGTAGAGTTCATCATCATTTCTCCCACCTAAGCATCTTTGCCACAGAATGTTGCCATCTTTGTCCAATTTCACCATCCAACCATCCCAGGATTCACCATGATTCCCCCTAACATCCCCATCATTTGAATCAGTTCCACCAACCAACACGTATCCACCATCTCCTGTTTGAATAACACGGTATACGACATCATTACTCATCCCACCCAAACATCTTTGCCATAGGATCTTACCTTCCTCACTCAGTTTAACCACCCAAGCATCACCGAAATCTGAGTTTCCATGTTTTCCTTTCACATCACCATCGTTTGAAAATGTCATCCCGACGACCAGATATCCACCATCATCTGTCTGAATAACATCGTACGCTTCATCGTCCATGCTTCCTCCCAAGCATCTCTGCCACACGATATCCCCTTTCTTATCCAACTTAACTATCCAGAAATCCTTTTCTCCGTGGTTTCCAGAAACATTCCCATCGTACGAATATGCGTACCCTGCGATCACATATCCTCCATCTGTTGTTTGACATACACTGCGGCATTCCTCATCGTCGCTTCCTCCTAGAGTTTTCCCCCACTCCATTCTTGGAACATATTCGTATGCGGCGAATCCTTCGAGTATGAACAACATGAAAATTATCGTGATCAACAAGAATCTTTTCTTCACACTCATCACTCCCTCGTGTATAATCAGCACAATAATACACTTTTCTGGAATTAAAGTAAAATTGTCCTGGAGGAGATAGAATGAAATGTCCAGGATGCGGAGCAGTATTGCAGTTCGATGATCCTAGAAAACCTGGGTACATACCTCTCGAAGTTTATGAAAGAAAACTGTCCAATGGAGAAGAGATACTATGCCAGAGATGCTACAGACTGAAGCATTACGGTAAGATGATGCCAGTAGAACTACAGGAGGATTTCAAGAAGAATTTGAAATCGTATCTTGGAGGATTCGACGTTGTGCTTTGGATCCTGGACATATTCGACTTTGAAGGCAGTTATGACGAAGAGATAAAAGAACTGTTGAAAAATAAAAAAGTCGTGTATGGGATCAACAAGATAGATCTCATACCGAAGGCTGTAACCTTGAAAGAGATTAAGGAGTGGTTGAAAAAAAGATTGAACGTGAATGGTGAAGATATAAGGTTGATGAGTGCTGCTAGAAAACTTGGATTAAGATCCACGATGAAATATTTAAAGAGTCTAACGGACAAAGCGCTGGTTATAGGTGTGACGAATGTCGGAAAATCTTCAATTTTGAACGAGTTATGCGGTTATGGAACAACGGTGAGTCCTTTTCCAGGGACAACCCTTGGTATCATAAGAAGAAAGGTGAAGGACGTCAACCTCTATCTCTATGATACCCCCGGTATAGTCACTGGAAAGAGGATTATAGAACTTCTCGATCCAGAATGCCAGAAAAGGATAACTCCCCTCAAAAGGGTAACCAGAAAAACTTTCAAACCGGAAAGTGGTAGAGTTATCTTCATTGGAGGATTGTGCAGACTGGATATATACTTCGAAGGAGAGAAACGTCCCATATTCCAGATCTTCTCGTCTGAGAGCGTTGTCTTTCATGAAACCAACAACAAAAAAGCGGATACCTTGATGAGAGAGAGAATGGGAGATCTTTTAGTACCTCCTTGCAAAAAGGAAAGTTACGATGACTATGAGTGGGAAGAAAGATGGTTCAATTTGAACATAGGAGAAGAACTTGCAATAGCAGGACTCGGCTGGCTCAGTGTGAGGAGAGGGCCTTTTAAAGTCAAGGTGACCATTCCGAGAGGTATAAAGGTTGTTCCGAGAGAGGCTTTGGTCAATCCTTACAGATGAAGGTTCTTTATTCTCGCTATTTCCTCCAACAAGCGTTTTTCTTCCCTGGAAATACTCTTTGGAAGTTCCACTTTTATCGTGACGTAAAGATCACCCTTCTTTCCTCTGGAAGGATCGGATATTCCTTTCCCTTTCAACCTGAAAATCGTATCCGGTTGCGTTCCTGGAGGTATTTTCAACATCGTCGAACCTCCCTCAGGAAGAGGTATTTCCACCATCGTACCAAGTATGGCCTGAACGTAATCTATAGTGACCGTGTAATACAGATCGTTGCCGGATCTTTTAAATCTGGAATCCATTTTGGTGTGAACGATGATGTAAAGATCGCCGTAGGAGCCTCCTTCCACTCCAGCGTTACCACCACCTGGTATTCTGATTCTACTTCCTTCCTCTACTCCAGGGGGTATCTTCACGGCCCTTCTAACTCTTCTAAGAACCCTCCCGCTTCCCTTGCAAACCTTGCATCTTTCCTTTGGAACCTTTCCTGTTCCTCCACAGTAATCGCATGGTCTTTCACTTACGAAGAACCCAAAAACGGTCCTTCTCTCCTCTCTCAGAACACCTGTTCCATGACATCTCGGACAATTCATGTATCCACTACCTGGCTCAACACCAGAACCCCCGCAATGATCGCATCTTTCGTACCTCTCGTATTCAACTATGACTTCTCCACCACTAACAACTGTCCGGAAATCTACGTTAACGTGAATCTCTACGTCTTCGCCCCTTCTAGCTCGCCTTGTTCTCTCTCTGGTTCTCTCGCCGAAAAATATATCGAAGATATCTCTATCGAAAAACTCTTCAAAGTCCCTGAAGATATCTTCAAAAATACTTTTAGTCTCATGAGGAGTGTATTGATGGCTTGGAGGAGGTTCTCCAACATAGCCGAATCTATCGTACATGGCTCTTTTTTCAGGATCACTTAAAACCTCATAAGCTTCTTGTATTTCTTTGAACCTTCTTTCCGCCTCCTCTTTGTTTTCTGGATGAAGATCCGGATGCCATTGTTTCACGAGCTTTCTGTAAGCTTTTTTTATTTCCTCTTGGGATGCGTTTCTTGGAACTCCCAGTATCTCATAATAATCTTTTCTTGGAGACACGTTATCACCGCCTTATCACTTCCTAGGTTTCACCGCAACCTTTACTTTGGCAGGTTTAATCACTCTACCGTGAAACTTATAGCCATCTTCTATTTTCTCAAGAACCGTGTACTCCTCAACATCCTCCGTTTCTATCTTCTCCACTGCTTCATGCTCGAAAGGATCGAACTTTTCCCCCACTTCTATTTTGCTCAATCCTTCATTCTCCAGAATATTCAACAATCTTTTATATATCATCTCCACTCCCCTTACAAAGGTTTCGTCGTTCTTTCTGTGCTTTAAAGCTCTTTCAAAATCGTCCAGAATGGGTATCAGCTTACTGACGATGTATTCACTGGCATTCTTTATTATCTCCTGTTTTTCCTTTGCAACTTCTTCCTTGAAATTTTCGTACTCCGCTTTCAATCTCTTAGCATATTCTTCCATCTCTTTCAATCTTTTTTCTAACTCTTTCACCTTTTCCTCCAATTCCTTTTTCGTAATCCTAGTTGCCATCGTATCACCTCCTTGAGAGCAACGTGAAGTATTCTGTCAGACGGTTCGTCATATAATCTATCGATTTGTAAACAAAATCGTATTTTGTAACCTTAGACGTTATAACCAATATTCTCCCTATGACGTCATTTTCCTTTTTGTAGAAAGAGAGGAAAGAAGCGAAGTTAGATAAATATGGATGACCGTGCTCTTGACCTATTCTGACCACTATTCCTTCTCCTTCTGTCATGAGATCCCAAAGGTTCGATTTCTTTCCCACAAAGAATGAAAACTTTTTTACATCCTCCATTGAAAGTGTTTCATCGGATAGTAGCATATCCAGTCCTGCTTCAACAAAGTTCTCATCGGACTCACATAACAGCTTGTTCACCAAGCCGAAGATTCTGTCATTTCTCGTTTCCTTGGCCATTTCTATAGCATCCTTCAAGCTGAGGCCAACAAGTATTCTGTTGAGGTCTTTTTCCTTTATTCGAATATCCATTTCTGAAGCTTTGAAAGGGAATATTTTTGAAAGGCCAAGTTCTGTGATTATACTCAGAACGTAGTAATCCTCGAATATATTGGTTATAACAACTCTCAATATCTTCAAAGAACTCGGATCAGGTTTTTCAAGAACAACGTAACCTCTCGTCATATGAGATAGAATTCTTGCAGTTCCTTCCAGAATTTTTTCCAGATCACCGAGAGGAAACACATGGAACATATCGATCTTGGTACCTGTTTTTTCAACATCCTTCTGAAGCTTCAACATCTCCTCCAAGTAAAAACGGTACCCTTTATCCGTTGGTATTCTACCTGCAGATGTATGAGGTTGATATATGTATCCCAGATACTCGAGTTTTCTCATATCGTTTCTTACAGTGGCACCACTCCAATTGAGGTTTGTAACCTCCAAGACCCTTTTAGAGCTGACAGGTCTTTTTTGCTCTATATACTCTCTCACTATGCAGTAGAGTATTTTCCTCTGTCGTTCGTTCAAACCTTTTTTCTCCATGTTAGCACTCTCCTTTGATGAGTGCTAACAAAAGTTTAACACATTTTTCCCTCCAAATCAAGTAGATGATGGGACTGTTTCAAAAATCGGGGCAGGAGTGACAAAAATATGAACTCCAGCATAGATTGTCTGGACAGAATCACCTTGAAAATAGTCTTGAATGAACTTTATCAGAATCTGTATGACATGTTTTAGCTTGCTCGCAATGGAAATCTCTGAAGAAAGGCAATTCTTGAAGTAGTCTCTTGAGAAAATGATGGTTTCTCTGAAAGAAAGAGAAAACACCTCATTTTCTATACCTTGCACATTATTTTTGAAACAGCTTCATTATCATCGAGTTGTTTTCTTAACTTCTATCGTTTTCAGGTTTTCCTGAAGCTATTCTAGTTTGCTCACACTGAAAAATTACATTACATTATATGTTCACTCTTCAAAATCCAGGCTACGGAAAACTGTGAAAGAGTCGTTTCAAGTTCATCCGCTATTCTTTGGAGTTTTCCGATTTTTTCGAAAGTTTTCTCAGAAAGCTCTTGCCTCTTCAAGCTATTTCTTCACTTGGGGAAATGTAGCGAGTCTGGAGCTTTCCAATATACCATTGTTGTACTTTCCAGAAAAAAGACCCATGCGAGGAGAGAGTACGTTGTGTTTTGGAAAGGCCCATATTGACCAAACCCACGAGAGCCCACCCATCGATCCTGGGTGATGAGAGGATACCTGTGGTATAATATTTGCGACGGCCCCATAGGATAACGGCTAGTCCGCCGGATTCTCAGTCCGGAGGTCGGGGTTCGATTCCCCGTGGGGCTACCAGAATTTGTTCAAAAACCTGCTAAGATCTAGGTGGGGGATTCAGCCCCACTTTTTTTCATCATGCTTTTTCCATCCAATGAAGAACGAGATCCCTTTGAGATCATAGAAGACCATACCGCTAAGACCCACCCCTTTTATGGGATCGGAGTGCAGCAGCACAGAAATGATACAATAAGAAATGTCATGCAGACAACACGAGTGCTGGCCATGACCAGAAAGCC